>CANNNN010000272.1 GCA_947506075.1 Methylococcaceae bacterium | reverse complement strand
CTGTATTCCGCGACCCCGATTAAATCGTTTTGCCGCTGTTTGACAAAATCGGTCAATAACCGCCGCGCCGCTGCGGCTTTGGATTCTTCAGCGCCGTTAGGTGCGCGACCGGCAAAACTGTTATCCATGCTGCTGCTGCGATCCAGCAATAATACGATATGAGCGCCGTGACCGATTCGCTCTCTGCTTTGTTCAGTGCGATGCAGACCCGCCATGCCCAATACTAATCCGGCGATTGCCGCCATTGCGCAAAGTCGCAAACAGCAGACGATAAAAACCGACAGCATATCAGAAGGTATCAATGTCAGCCACGGAGCGGGGCTTAAGCGCATCCCGTTATTCAACAGCGGCAACAGGGCAAGTAGCAGACCTGACAAAATCCACTGGGTATCAACTGCCAAATTCATAGACTGCCTCTTTCGATTTTTCGGCATTGCTCGCAGAGCTCTTTGATTTGTTGTAAATCCTGAGCTACGGTGATCATGCCGGCAGAAAAAAAATAGCGATTGGAGTAATTAAAAAACCAATCTAATTGGGAGTTGATTTGTAGATATTGCGGGTTAAGCAAGTAAAATTGACTCAGCCCGTTATGAAACAACGACTGACCGTTGAGGCTGTTTAAGGCGTTATGGACTATTGTTAAGGCTTGCTCCATGTCGGCTTTGGATAATCCCGCCAGTTGGCGTAATGCTCGCTTGAATAAAGTGCGTCTTAACTGGGCAGGGAATAAACCGTATAGAAAGCTCAAGTAAACCGTTATTAGTGAAGCCAGGGTCAAACTGGCAGTCATTCCATACATCGCCAAGGTGTTAGCTAATAAAATCGGCGGGCTATCGGGGCGCATGTACTCGCCCTGTTCGGTTTGACGCACTACCAATTCTCTCAACGGAGATAGGGTAAAAGACCAGGCAGGTACGTTTTGATTGATATTTTTTTCACCCTGACTTAGCTGCACAGTAAAACTGGGCAGAGTTAAAGATTTAACCTCCAGTGGCGCGTAAAAAACCTGGTAGCGTAAGTCGATTTCATATCGCTGTCCGCTTTGTTTAACCGTGACTTCATTCAGGTTTAGCCAGCGGTTAATTTGTCCTTTGGCGGGTAAACTGCCGGTTTGCAAGGTGATACCCGAACGAGTTTCGATAATAATGCGCGCGGGTATTTCATCACCGTTAACGTAACCGAAAGGCCTGGGCGTTTCGACGTTAAAGTAAGTGATCGGCTCATCAATTAAGCCGGAACAACCCAGCAGCGAAAATGCCAGGATTAACACAATTCTCATACGCCCCTCTGCTGTAAGTGTCGGTTTATAGTTTGAGTGCTATAGCACTCGGTAATAAACAAAGGTTCGCTACCAAAAGCCCTGAACACGTGTTTCAAGTCATGTTGGCGTTGCTGATAGGCGGCAATTATTTTTTGACGTAATGCCGGACGCATGAACAGCGTTCGGGTCGCATTGTTTTCCATGTCCTGAAAAGAAATGAGACCCCAGTTAGGCAAAGTGGCGTATTCGTCCTGATTCCATAACACTAACGGGATAACGTCGTGACCTTGCAGGGAGCCTAATAAGTTACGCAACTGAGAAAGCGGGAAATGGCAGTCAGACAATAAAAATACCAGTGAGCGCCTGGAGGGTAGAAAAGCTGCGGCGTGTTGAAGTCCGTTTGCGGTGCCGGTAAACCTATGGCGTTCCAGTTGTTCTAACAGGGTCGGCACCCTTCCTGATTGTTGCGAGGCAGGAAGCATCCAGCGATGTTCGATATGATCGTTACAGCCGAAAAAACCGAATTTATCGCCGTAACTGAAAGCTGAGTTGGCAGCGGCCTGTAAAAACTGTAGGAGGGTTTGTTTTTTATCGGCATAGCCCATTGATGCCGACATATCGGCAAGTAGATAGATGTTGACAGTGCTTTGCTGTTGATAGACGCGTACCCGGTAGCTGGCAAAAGGGTCGAGAACACTGGCGCGCAAATCTATCCGGCGGGGATCCGGACTGGCGACCAGCGGCTCATGGCGTTTGAACAACTGACCTGCGCCGATCATTTGTCCGGGATGCGCTCCCGGATAAACGGCGCTTGATTGCCAGGGTAAGCGATAAAATAGCGTTTCGGTCATTGTTTTTTCGGTGTTTTTCTTTTTCTATGCGTCAACGTTTGCACCCGTAGAGGCGGGCCTTGTGCCTGCCCATTGGACTTGTATCTATTCAGGGCAACCACAAGGGATTGCCCCTACATATCAAGGCGCAGCCACCTGATTCAAAATACCTTTGATCAATTCGGGTAACAGTTGTTCTTTTCTATAGGCGTACATCGGGTTTAAAAACAGTCGATGCGTCATGCAGACCGGGAAAACGGCTTGCAAATCTTCCGGCAAGACATGATCCCGTCGTTCCAGCCAGGCGCGAGTTTTGGCCGCACGAATTAAATAACTCATGCCGCGCGGACTGGCACCAGCCATTAATAATTGCGGCATTTCAACATCGGCTAATTGAATGCCGTACAGCTGTGGCTGATGTGTGGCTTTCCACAAAGTCAGCGCGTAAGTATGCAGCTTGGGACTGGTCTGTATAAGTTGTTGCAAGGTCTGTGCTAATTCATTGAGCTGATAGTAAATATCGCTATTGGTTACGCCACGGATAAGTTGATCGGTATCATGAAAGCGCGGGTTAAACATCAGCTCATCCAATACAGTATCCGCACTGGGCATATCGATGTTGATTTCCATCATAAAGCGGTCTTTGGCGGCAGCGGGCAACTCAAAGGTTTCTTCCTTTTCGACACGATTGCGGTCGGCAAAAACCTGGATGTGCGGAAAATAATAATCGCGGTTAAACGCGTTAATACTGCGCTCGGCCATTGCCCGTAACAGCAAAGCATGAACTTGCGGTCGGGCGCGATTTATTTCGTTAAAGAAAAACGTGGCAAGCGTGTCGCCGTGTTTCAGCAAAGGCCCCGGATCGACGCACGGACGGCCTTGGTCGTTTAAATAGGTGTAATAGATCAAGTCGGCAGGCATCAGGTCGATTGTGCCTTCAATCCGTTGATAATCGCCGCCCAAGCCTTGTGCAACCGCTCTTAACAACGTGGTTTTGCCAACGCCGACATTGCCTTCCAGTAGCACATGACCTCTGGCAAAAACGGCCAGGATGATATTCCTGACAGCAGGTTGTAGGCCGATAACGGTTTGATTGATTTGTTGTTCAAACTGTAACGCCTTGTCGCGCCAGTCGGTAAGTTGGGTGTCTGTGCTCATTGGCAGTTTTTTATTTTAAATTTTTTTCACGACATCATACAACCCATAGGGGCAAACCCTACGCATAGAAAAAAAGGCATAAGATACAAACAAACCCAAGGGGACGAAAGGTTGAAATGCATCTATGCCCAAAACAAATCGCTACTCAATATCTTCTACGTCAAAAACAAACTTGCCGGTCTTGGCCAAATTTACCTGACGTTTTTTATTGCGTTCTTCCATTTCTACAATCGATTGGGCTTGTTTATTCAGTTCATTAACATCATGTTTCGGGTCATACTTGCTGCCGGCCACTTTGCCGGGATAACCCGGCTTAGGTTCCCAGCAAACACCCGGTTCACTGCAATTTTGGCCGTCGTAAGCGCTGACCGACAAAGACATCACTGCCAACACCAAACCTGTATTAATTAAAGTCATTTTTTTCATTTGCAATCCTCTTTTTATTTTAACCATTTAGCTTTTTTCGGGTCACCTTTGTAGATGTCTCGAATCCAGGACATAATCAACAACATT
>CANNNN010000271.1 GCA_947506075.1 Methylococcaceae bacterium | reverse complement strand
GCTATCATCACCGCACAAAATGAAAAATGGGCGATGATTTCGGCCCAGGCCATGACCGGTTTTGCGACCTCGGTGATTGCCTGCGGTTGCGAAGCCGGGATTGAGCGGGTTCTTGATCCTTCAGAAACGCCGGACGGCCGTCCTGGCGTTTCGATCATGATTTTTGCGATGGGCGGGAAAGGTTTGGCCAAACAGTTGGAAACCAGGGCAGGGCAATGCGTATTAACCTCGCCGACTTCGGCCTTGTTTGCCGGTATTGATGGCGGAACCAGAATAGCTTTGGGCAAGAATCTGCGTTATTTCGGTGACGGTTTTCAGGTAGCTAAGCTGATCGACGGTAAGCGTTACTGGCGGATTCCTGTTATGGATGGTGAGTTTTTAACCGAGGCGACTACCGGCCAGGTCGATGCAATTGGCGGAGGAAATTTTCTGGTCTTGGCAGAGTCGCAACCACAAGCGTTATCGGCTTGTGAGGCGGCGATTGAAGAAATGCGCAAGATTCCCAATGTGATCATGCCTTTCCCCGGCGGCGTCGTGCGTTCCGGTTCCAAAGTAGGTTCAAAATATGCGGCTTTGGGAGCATCAACCAATGACGCGTTTTGCCCGACTTTAAAAGGCATGGTCAAAACCGATCTTTCTCCTGAAATTGAATCAGTCATGGAAATCGTCATCGATGGTTTAACTAAAGAAGACATTAATAAAGTCATGCGCGTGGGTATTCAGGCTGTCTGTGATTTAGGTGCGGCGAATGGCATTAAACGGATTAGTGCGGGCAATTATGGCGGTAAGCTGGGACCCTTCCATTTTCACTTGCAGGAGATTATGGCATGAGCGCTTTAACCTTTACGCTAAAACACAAGACGGATCAGCGTGTCGATATGTCGCCGCTGGTTTGCCAAAAGCTGTCGGATCTGTCGCTGGTTGAAATTGCCGCACTGACTTTACAAAATGGCAAGCGCAAAATTCGGGTAGATGAGTTGTTCAGCATCGCTGGTACCGATGCGCAAAATATCGTGATAAAAAACAGTTTCGATAAGCTGGATTTTATCGGCAAGGAGTTGGAGGGTGGTCGTATTGCCGTCGAAGGCGATACGGGTGCTTATCTAGGTTTAAGTATGAAATCCGGCGATATTGAAGTGTCTGGCGATGTCGGACTTTATGCGGCCTGCGAGATGAAAAAAGGCTTTATAAAGATTAATGGCAATGCTGGTGACTTTTTGGGGGCGGCCTTGCCCGGCAATAAAATGGGCATGAAGGGTGGAACGGTTCTGGTGAAAGGCAATGTCGGAGAGCGTGCCGGTGATCACATGCGCCGTGGCAATATCCTGATTGAGGGTGATGCGGGTGATTATTGCGGCTCCAGAATGACGGCAGGCACGATTGCTGTCATGGGGCAGACCGGCAGTTATTTGGGTTTTGCGATGCGTCGCGGCACCTTGTTGTTATGGAAACAGCCGCAGGCATCGGCGCGGTTTAATGATTGCGGGGCGCATACCCTGGCGTTTTTACCTATCTTGTTTGCCTCATTTAAGGCGCTTGATTCCAGCTTTGCCGACAATTCGGAGGCTTTTAACCGGGTGCAACGTTATGCGGGCGACATGTCGGAAATGGGGCGAGGCGAGATTTTGGTTAAGATAGCAGGCTAGTTGATTGAATCGGTTTGATTAAGGCAGCCACAGAAAAGCCCCGCAAGTCTGGGCTTTTCTGTATCAGAGTGACTAGATTTTTCCATCCAAGCCCATCTGGAAGTATTTATGGGTAATTTTATCCTGGTTTTCCAGTAACCAGTCGATATCCGGTGTGTTGGTCATGGCTTTATGAATCGCGAGCGCCATGGCTTTGCGATGGATGTCGAACAGGATCTGATGATCCAGATTGTCATCTGTTGCAACGCTAGGATTTAACCAGACCGAACAGATAATACCTAAATCATTCGCTTTTTCTTTGGGAATGTCGCCAGCGCGGACGGCATCGAGTACGCCATTGGCGATTGCAGCCTGTACCGTGCCCATCAAAATATTCGTGTAGCGACTGTTGTTTACTGTCACTTTGCTGACCATCAGCGTTACCGGACGTACTTGAATGTCGGTATTTAACAGGGCAAAAACTTTGGAGTGGCCTTTAGCCTGATTGCCCGTCAGTGTAGCCAGAGCAATGCCGACAGGGCCGTCCAGTTCACCAATAATAACTTCAGGTTCTGCTGCGGTTCCGGGCGGGCCACCTGCAAGCAGTGCTTCACCGGTGCGGAATATAATTCTTTCGCTCATGACTTTAAAAACCTCAAATTAAAAACAGACAAAAACGTAGAATAGCATGATTTGGATTATTTCTGAGTAGAGACATGACTTCGATATTGACAGTAAACAATCATAGTCGGGATGTCGCCGGTTTAAAGTATGTTTATCCTGTGCTTTCCAGGCGAGCCGGTGGCTTGTCTATTGGTATCAATTTTAATACCAATAATGCCTGTAACTGGCGATGCATCTATTGCCAGGTGCCCGATTTAAAAATAGGCGCGGCACCGGATCTGGACTTTCAGTTATTGGAAGATGAGCTGAGGTTTTTTCTTGGTGAGGTGTTGCAGGGTGATTTCTATGATCGTTTTCAGGTGGAAGAAGGGCAGCGGGTTATCAGGGATATTGCAATATCCGGGAATGGTGAGCCGACCAGCGTAAGAGATTTTGACAAGGCTGTCGCTTTGATTGGCAAGGTGACCACAGATGCCGGGGTTTTTCCGCAGAGCCATTTTGTATTGATTACTAATGGCAGTCTGGTGCACCGGCCTAATGTTCAGAATGGCTTGAAGGTCTTAAAGAAATATGGCGGAGAAGTCTGGTTTAAGCTGGATAGCGCTACAGATCAGGGTCGGGCTTTAATCAATAATGCCGGTAAAAGTCGCCAGTCCTGTGTGGAAAACTTGTTGCTTTCGGCAAGGATCTGTCCGACAAAATTGCAAACCTGTTTAGTGGATTACGATAAGCGTGGTTTGCCTGTGGAGGAAAAAGACGCATATCTTGATTTGCTTAGAAATATTAAAGAAAAAGACTGTGATTTGAAGGGTGTGATGTTGTATACGATTGCGAGGCCTAGTCTCCAGCCGGAATCCGGTCGACTGGAGACGTTGCCGATGGACGTGTTGAATGCGTTTGCCGGTGAAATCAGGCGCTTGGGTCTTGATGTGTTGGTAAGTGCTTAGCTTAGGCTGTGACGTCCAGCAAAGATCCAACCGTTTCTTTATCGGCTTGAAGTAGTTTAACTGCGGCGGAGGTTTCCAGTTCCGCTTCTTTCAGGCTGAGTATGGGTTTGATAATATCATTGGCATTGAACTCTGAACTGCCGACTTCATTGGCTTGTATAGGTAGTTTGGCAATCATTTGAGCCGCATCTGCTGATTTACTCTGGGCAGTATTTATTAGACTAACTGCACTTGACGTTGGTGTAATGTTCATTTCATCCTCCTTATACATTGAATGTGCTGCAAGCTAATACTAGCTCGAAAAGGAGGGGATGCAAAGGCGCGTTGTGATTTTAGAATGGAAATGTGAGTTCCAGAGCGTTTTTCTAATGATGAACAATCAAGTACATGTGGGAGGATTGGAAAACATAGCTTGTTCTATACGCATAATTACGGATATAATGATCAATCAAGTGCGAATGTGGCGGAACTGGTAGACGCGCTGGATTTAGGTTCCAGTAGGTTATCCTGTGAGAGTTCGAGTCTCTCCATTCGCACCACCTTTAATTTCCAAATACCCTCGCTTTCACAGGGG
>CANNNN010000270.1 GCA_947506075.1 Methylococcaceae bacterium | reverse complement strand
GCCTGATGTTAGGCAGCGCTTTTTTGGTGTTTAGGTTTAATTACATTAAGTATACAAACACAAATAAACCTAACCACACCACGTCAACAAAATGCCAGTACCAAGCGGCCGCTTCAAAGGCGAAGTGATTTTCCGGTTGGAAATGACCTTTCCAACTACGAAACAACACCACACTCAAAATGATAGCGCCCACGCAGACATGAAAGCCGTGAAATCCTGTCAACATAAAAAATGTTGAACCATAGACACCTGAACCCAAGGTCAAACCCATTTCAGTATAAGCCTCATGATATTCAATCGCCTGAAAGGTAACAAATAAAAATCCTAACGCGACAGTAGCAATCAAGCCTTTAATCAGTTGATCGCGGTTTTTAGCCAGCAAGCCATGATGCGCCCACGTACAAGTGACACCGCTGCTTAGCAGAATTAATGTATTCAAGAACGGCAATCCCCAGGCACCCATAGGCTCATAATCACCGCCCAATTTACCGGGACCGTTGGTTGGCCAAGTTGCTTCATAAGCAGAATGCAATAATTCTTTGGTCGCGCCCTCGCCTAACCAGGGCACGGATAAATTACGCGTGTACCAAAGGGTGCCGAAGAACACCGCGAAAAAAATGATTTCAGAAAAAATGAACCACATCATGCCCATGCGGTAGGAAATGCCCACCTGGGTGTTGTACATCCCTGTCTCACTTTCATGAGCCTGCAAGGTAAACCAACCGACCAACATGGTAATGAATACAAGCAAACCTATTACCATCAGGGTAGGGCCGATTGAAGAACCGTTTAAATAATTTGCAAATCCAGCCAGCATAGTCATTAACCCTGCCGTACCAATGACCGGCCAAGTCGCTTTATGTGGAATGTAATAAGCGGTATTTGTAGACATAAGCTTCCCCTCTCTTATTTTACTGATTTTTCAGTATTATCAAAAAATGTGTATGACAGTGTAATGGTTTTGTATTGCTCAGGGAGATCCGGATTAATCACAAAACGCATCGGCATCGTTTTCGCCTCTTTAGGCTTGAACGTCTGTTCTGAAAAACAAAAACATTCAATTTTTTCAAAATAGCTACTGGTTACGGCAGGCGAAAAACTCGGAATCGCCCTGGCGACCATGACTTTATCGGTCTTATTCTCAGCATAAAAATTCACCGTGTGATATTCGCCCGGATGGACTTTTAGCTGTTTTTTTTCCGCCCGAAATATCATGGGCGTCGATTCATTCAAGATAGTCATAAACTCGACATTAACTTCCCGCTTCATATCGACTTTATAAGCAACTTCTGGAACTTTTTTAATAGCATCGGGCCTGTCCCGTTCTATCCATTTCCATTCACACAAGACATCATAAAGAGGGACCAGCGCATAGCCGAAACCAAACATAGCGACAGCAACTAACAGCAATTTCTGCGCTAATCTTATGTTTTTCTTGCCAACTTCCACACTCATTGAGCAATAGCCTGTTTCACCGCGATGATATAAAAACTCAACGCGATGGCTATTAAAAGCACTGCCGTTAAAATATTTTTAGTTTTTGTTGTCATGTTTTATTTGATGCCTTGCCCGGTATCAGGCAAGGCATCTTTGCCTTAATGAGTATCCAGAACGTGTTCTGTCGGCACTATCGCAGGCGGAATCGTCCAAGTGTGATAAGGAACCGGTGATGGCAAGGTCCACTCCAAGCTGTGCTTGCTGGCATCTTCCCAGACTTCATCTGTTACTTTTTCGCCCGTGCCGCCTTTGATGGTATCGATAACGATATACAAAAATAACAGTTGGCTGGCTCCAAAGATAAAACCACCGATACTTGAAATCATATTCCAGTCAGCAAATTGCACCGCATAATCGGGAATTCTGCGCGGCATACCGGCTAGACCCAAGAAATGCTGCGGAAAAAACAATATATTCACCGAAATGGCAGACAACCAAAAATGCAGTTGACCAATTTTTTCGTTGTACATATGCCCTGTCCATTTAGGCAGCCAAAAGTAACCGGCTGCCATCAAGATAAAAATGGACGCAGGAACCAAGGTGTAATGGAAATGAGCAACGATAAAATAAGTATCGTGATACTGGAAGTCAACGGGGGCAATAGCCATCATCAAGCCGGTAAAACCACCCATCGTAAACAACACCACAAAAGCGATAGAAAACAGCATCGGTGTTTCAAAGGTCATCGAACCTTTCCACATCGTCGCGGTCCAGTTAAAGACCTTAACGCCGGTAGGCACAGCAATTAACATGGTCGCGTACATAAAGTACAACTCACCCGCTAACGGCATACCGACTGTAAACATATGATGCGCCCAGACGATAAAGGACAAAAAGGCAATCGAGGCCGTCGCCCAAACCATAGAGGCATAACCAAATAACGGTTTACGCGCAAAAATAGGAATGATAGTGGAAGCCACGCCAAAAGTCGGCAGAATCATGATGTAAACTTCCGGGTGTCCGAAGAACCAGAAGATATGCTCATAAAGCACCGGGTCACCACCGCCAGCCGCATTAAAGAAGCTGGTATGGAAAAACTTATCGGTTAACAGCATGGTGACCGCGCCAGCAAATACCGGCATAACAGCAATCAACAAGAATGCGGTAATCAGCCAGGTCCAGACAAACAACGGCATGTCCATCAGCTTCATTGCTGGCGCACGCATATTAAAAATAGTCGCGATAATATTAATCGCGCCCATAATCGATGAGATACCCAACAAATGCACGGAAAACACTGCAAACGGCAGAGCCTTACCCACCGTAATCGGTTGCAATACCAAGGGCGGATACAATGTCCAGCCGCCGTTGGGGGCGCCGCCTTCCATGAATAAGGTGCTGGCCAGCAATAACACACCGGCAACCAGCATCCAGAAACTCATGTTATTCATACGTGGCAAAGCCATATCAGCCGCGCCTATCATCAAGGGTATTTGCCAGTTAGCCAAACCAACGAAGGCCGGCATCACTGCGCCAAAAACCATGACCAAAGCATGCATGGTGGTCATCGAGTTGAAGAAAGCCGGGTCTACAAACTGTAATCCCGGTTCAAACAATTCAGCACGAATCACCATGGCCATTGATCCACCGACAAAAAACATCGCCAGTGCAAACAATAAATACAATGTACCTATGTCTTTATGATTGGTGGTGATAATCCATCTTAACAGCCCCTTAGCAGGGCCGTGGTCGTGATGATCATCGGCATGATGCTCATCATGTTCAGCTACGACAGCAGACATACTTTATACCTCGAGAATAGTTAAAAAAGAGTAAGTCGATAAGTAAATCAGAGGCTTAATCATCGTCTTCGGGTAGCGCAGTTTGCTTGGGCTGTAATTCATCGCCGACTTTATTGCCCAAATTGTTACGCACATAAGTCATCAGCTCGGCAAACTCCTTAGCATTCAATTTAGCAAACGATGGCATTTTGGCTGTACCTGCGCGCAAGAAGCCGTCTAAGCCCTCCCATTTTCCGGTCGCTATAGCGCTGCCGGTTAAAGCAGGAATTAAACCAGGAACACCTGCACCATTAATTTGATGACAACCGACACAATTTTTCAAATAGACCGATTCTCCATGAGCCATCAGTTCACCTGAACTTTGGTCACTCATATCCGGTTTTTGTTTTTGCTGTTCCAGAGTCTTTATTACCCAGGCATCATACTCGGGTTGTTCCATCGCAATGACGACGATAGGCATAAAGCCATGATCTCTGCCACACAACTCGGTACATTGACCGCGATAAGTCCCCGCTTTATCAACAGACGTCCAT
>CANNNN010000269.1 GCA_947506075.1 Methylococcaceae bacterium | reverse complement strand
TGCATGCCACGGTGCGTGAGTCAGTCGTTCGCAGGACACAGGGATTAAACCGCGATAATAGATGCGATCCATAGTTAAAAAAGGTAGCCAGGACGGAAAACTGCGTGCATGGCATCCATGGGTTTCATGGAAAATTTCCTGTAAGCCCAGGTGGTCATGGAAGAGTCTGTCGGCCTGTCCCAGCCAGTCGTTAAAATCACCGGCTATAATCAGCGGCGCATCATGAGGCACGTGACTGTCGATGCGAGAGCATAATTTTCCTATTTGCAAACCGCGCTCTCTGCCGGTCAAACCGAAATGTATGCAGACAATATGCAAATCCTGACTGTTGTTTGCCAGTCGGCTACCGTGGTTCTCAGCTCCGACCCGAATCACACCATGTAACAGGCTGCGACTGGCCCAGGGAAAGGGTGAGACATTAATGTTTTCCCAGGTTACGAACGGGTGTTTGCTGAGAATTGCATTGCCGTGATGGCCGTCATTGTAAACAGCGTTCTTGCCGTAGGCGTGGAAAGGCCAGGTGTTTTCGGAGAGAAATTCAATCTGGGATAATACCGGCCAGTCGGCGATTTTTCTCTGATGCCGCAGGTGTTCGCCCTGCATTTCCTGCAAGAATACCAAATCGGCATCAGTGGCTATCAGCGCATCGCGAATCTGATGCAACACAAAACGCCGGTTTCCAAAGTTGAAGCCTTTATGAATGTTGTAAGTTAATACTCGTAGCATAGAATTTTGATTTAAAAATATTGTCTATGAAAGACACTTTTAGAACAAGATTGCTTTTAGGTAATGCCAAACAGAACATTCCGTTAAAAGTCTGATCCGTAGCAGAGTAGTATGATCTACGAAAATCTTGTCAAAATCATTAGTAAGAAACCTGTCGAGGGGTATTTCAAGCCTTTCCTGGTCAGATTAAAAAATTAATAAGGCCGTTTTCGAATATGCAGCCGGTACAGCACCGGCGAGCCCCATTCTTCAATTAGGAAAAATATCCCCACAATCAGGAATATGTCGAGTATATCCAGCGTTAGCGGTCCTTTTAGCAGGACTATCGGCAACAAGGATTCAGGTACTGTATCAAGACCTCGCGCTCGACTGCTTTCAGCACGACTCATTCTGCGCTTTATAAAACTGGCCAGCAAATCGCCGGTCATCGCCAGTAAGCCGAATAATGCGCCAGTCAAGTATCCAATGCCGTTTAAACTACCTGCCAGGCTTGTAAACAAAACAGCTGCAAACACGCCGCGCCAGGTTTTGGTGCTGCCAAGCAGAGGTCGACCATCGCGCAGTTTTAATCGGCTATCCACTGGATATGACCAGCGATTGTCTAACATTTTGTTGGCTAGTAGCGGCGCACCGTTCGCAACAACCAGCAATGCGGTAGTCTGGAGTATGCAATATAAACACACCGATAGTGTAGCCATGTTGGAAGCCTTGTTTGCTTAAGCGTCATTATTATTTGACCATAGTTGGGGGATTCTGTCGATTCAGATTAACGGCTGCTTTCTCAGCCGAGTGCGCGCATATAACAGGCTGCTTAAAAATACTGTAAAATGCCTTGGGCAAAAATCACTTTGTTAATTTTAAGAGAAAATCATGATAGATAAAAAACTGCTCGATATTCTGGCCTGTCCCCTATGTAAGAGTCCGTTGCTTTATGACCAGTCCAAGCAGGAGCTTATCTGTAAAGCTGATCGTATCGCATTTCCTATCCGTGATGATATTCCGGTTATGCTGGAAGATGAAGCCCGTGAGTTAAGCCTTGATGAAATCGATGCCTTAAAATGAGTGTAGGTTTTAAAGTCGTGATTCCGGCACGTTACGGTTCTTCTAGGTTGCCGGGTAAACCGTTGCTGGCTATCGCCGGCAAGCCGATGATTGCGCATGTCTGTGAGCGTGCGACGGAGGCCGAGGCTGACGAAATTATTGTCGCCACCGACGATGAGAGGATTTTTCAAGCAGTCACTGACTTGGGCTATACAGCAGTCATGACCCGAGCCGATCACCAAAGCGGTACCGAAAGGATAGCCGAGGTTGCAAGGTTGTGCGGCTGGGCGGATGATCAGATTATTGTTAACCTGCAAGGCGATGAACCGCTGATTCCAGCGGCTTACATTCGTGATGTCGCAGCAGCTCTTTCCGGTCAACAGCGAGCTGGTATCGCAACATTGTCCGCCCAAATCATAGATCCCGAAGAAATTTTCAATCCCAATGCGGTAAAAGTGGTTTTGGACAAGGCCGGTTACGCGCTTTATTTTAGCCGTGCGCCGATTCCCTGGGACCGGGATGCATTTTCCCAACCAGGTGGTCAGTCGTCCGCCGGACTGCCTTATCTAAGACATATTGGCATGTATGCTTACACGGTTGACTTTTTAAACCGGTATTGCCTGTGGGAGCCTTCGTTACTGGAGTCGGTCGAATCGTTGGAGCAACTGAGGATACTGTGGCACGGCGAAGCGGTATTTGTAAAAATCGTAGACCAGGCGCCGGTCGCCGGTGTCGACACCCAGGAAGATTTGCATCGCGTGGAACGCGTATTGCTCTTGAAGCCTTAGCCTGCTCATGTACTGTTTGTATTTGACATAGGGTATTAATAACAGTACTTTGGACGACATTTTTTAACTTTTACTTAAACACCGGTTTTTCAAGAGCTGACAATGGAACAATTTCATAGAATAAGTCGATTACCCCCCTACGTTTTTAATATTGTTAATGAACTGAAAGCCAAGGCCCGCGCTGCGGGAGAAGATATTATCGATTTTGGCATGGGTAACCCCGATCAACCGACACCGCAGCATATCGTCGATAAATTGATTGAGTCGGTTCAACGTCCGGATACGCACCGCTATTCGGTTTCCAAAGGTATCCCCCGTTTAAGAAAAGCTATCTGCACCTGGTATAAAGATCGCTATGATGTCGATTTAGACCCGGAAACTGAAGCGATTGTTACGATAGGATCAAAAGAAGGTCTGGCACATTTGGCCTTGGCGACCTTAGGGCCTGGGGATGTCGTACTGGTGCCTAATCCCGCATATCCGATACATCCTTATGGCGTGGTTATTGCCGGAGCCGATCTTAGGCATGTGCCTATGGTGCCAGGCGGTGATTTCTTTGAGGAGCTGCAAAAAGCCATCGTTGATTCCTGGCCCAAGCCGAAAATGCTGATTCTGAATTTTCCCGGTAATCCGACCAGTCAGTGCGTGGAGCTGGAGTTTTTTGAAAAAATTATTGCTGTCGCCAAAGAACATAACATTTGGGTCGTTCAGGATATTGCCTATGCAGATATCGTATTTGACGGCTACAAGGCGCCATCAATCCTTCAGGTTGAAGGTGCAAAAGACATCGCGGTAGAATTTTTCTCGCTGTCAAAAAGCTACAACATGCCGGGCTGGCGGGTGGGCTTTATGTGCGGCAACAAGGAACTGGTAGGTGCGTTGGCACGGATTAAATCGTATCTGGATTACGGTACGTTTACGCCGATACAAATTGCCGCGATTGCAGCTCTCGAAGGCCCGCAAGAATGCGTAGCTGAAATCGCAGAGATGTACCGGAAACGGCGCGATGTGTTATGCGATGGCTTGGTTGCAGCAGGCTGGCCGGTTGAAAAGCCCAAAGCCACAATGTTTGTTTGGGCGCGTATACCCGACGCCTATCAACACATGGGTTCGCTGGAATTTTCCAAAAAACTGCTGGCAGAGGCCAAAGTGGCGGTATCTCCAGGCATAGGTTTTGGCCAGCATGGCGATGATCATGTCAGGTTTGGACTGATCGAAAACGAACAC
>CANNNN010000268.1 GCA_947506075.1 Methylococcaceae bacterium | reverse complement strand
GCCTCTGGCTGATAAGTTGAACTGCTTGATGATGGGCCCATGTTTTCCATGGGCTAGATTTATACAGAATTTTATTTGCTGTGTCCCGTAGTTTTTTATTTTTCAGTACATCCTTTGGTGCGCTCAACGGGTTGGTCGAATATTTACGTATCAGTAAATAACCACTACAGATTCCTCAATTAAGCTTGTTTTGTTAAGTATAGAATAATGGAACGCAGATGATACGGATTAAGCGGATTAAAAAGCGCAAGACAAGCTGGTTTTTTTAAAAATAGCGTAAATCCATCCGATGCGTGTCGCCGAGAGGCGACTATTTATGGTATTAGTTTACTATTTTTATGTAACTTTTAACGGTAGTTTAATTGTTGCGAATTACCTTGTGCGAGCGGGTGTCTATAAAATGAGTTGGGCGGTCCCCCTTATATCGTTATAGTTGAAATAAAATAAAACATGACAAAGTTGTTAAGAAAGCCCTATTATTTTCATTTTTCCAGCTTGATTCGCCGTCTAATTTACGGCACAAGGTTAATGCATGTCTATACGCTATAAATCATCAATAAAACTTATATTAGTTGCCGGTGCGCTATTGTCCGGATGCACTGCGACGCGGCAGATTGTGATTGATCATCCGGTAACCCAGGCTAGCCAATTTCAACCTTTGCAAGGTTTTCAAGTCATTGATGGTGATGACTATTATGTGCGGCTGATTTCAGAGTTTGATTTTAAAGGTGAAAATGTATTGAAAAGCGGCTGTGCCGACAGGACGCCGTCTTATGGGAAAGGTGATCTGTCTGCGGCGCTTATTTACAGCGTGCGGAACGAAGCGCTTAAATTCAGCCGTGAAGCCACCGGATTTTTGTATCAGGGAACCGCAGGCAAGTGCAATTTTACTTTCGATGCTAAAAAGCTTTATTTGACGCCGTGGATACGTCTGGATTCGGGTAAGGAAACTATGGTTGATTATAACTTTTACACCAATGCAAATAGCGATGTGGATGTGTCGGGGTTAGTCGGTGACGTGAATGCAGCCAGTAGTTTACTCGCGTTAACTGGGGTTGGAATGGGCGTTGCTATCGTGGGGCAGGTTGCAGGACAGTGGGTGAAAAACAATCAGCAAGCGGCGCCAACTACGCCTTTGTCTCATCAATCGGTCAAGCATAGCTCGGAGTCTCATTCGCTGCCTGCCGCTACGGTTTTTTCAGGTAAGACTGGAACGCTTAATCAGGCAGTGTTTAAAGTTTATGATGTGGCGGAAGGCGGACTCGATGTATTTAGTTCGGATACCAAACAGTTAGGTGAGCTAAAGATTTATCCGGAAATTTTGTCTTCTTTGTTGTTAAAGACCACGGCTGATGGCATTCCCGATGCGCGCGATTTGTCATTTCAAGAAATAGGTTATGTGCCGATAAAATCGGCGGCCGGTGACATCAATCTTCCGCAGTTGATTGAGCAATCGAAACATCCGGAAAAGCCTAATTTAAAACCTGACTGGAATAACTACAAGGAAGTGGAGGGAGAATGCCGGAAATTGAAGCTGGTGATGAAGGATTTGGGATTCAATAAATTTGATCGCAATGCAGTGATGTATTATTTCCTGGCTAAAAATGCCGACTGGAATAACTATAATATTACAAGACAAAAGACCCAGAGTGAGGGCATGCGTCCCAAAGTACTGGAAGCTTATCGCACAAAAAACTTTGCCGACTGTTTGGCGGCCGATGATTATGCTGTGATGAAGGCGATGGGATTGCCGGTTAATACACCGACGGATTGGGATCAGATGGGGGATGCGAGCCAGAAAAAAGAGCAGTTGTTTATCCCGCTCAAATCGATTGAGCGCCAGTTGCTTGCAGTACTGAAAAATCCTAATAAGGCGGAAATGGAACAGCAGTTGTTTCCATTGTTAAATACCGCAAAAAATGGCGACGGCAGTGTGTTGCTGCAAAATCATCTAGGCGATTTTGGTTTGGAAGCTTTACTGAGTCCTCCGGTAATGCCAGTGTCTGTCCAGGTTGATGCGTCAATTACTCCGGTTGTGCCCGTTACACCATTTGTGGCGCCTGCGTCGGTAGCTATTCCTGGCGAGGGCGTTATCGTTAGTGCGCGGCAGTTGGCTCAGGTCTTTATAGGGTTGTCGATAAATGAACTGAGTTGCGCGCGTCCGGTTCCAGATGGTTTGGGGAAATATACAGCTAATTCCGGGCTGTTATTGTTTGTGACTAAGGAAGGCGGTTCGCGTGTTAAAGGTGGTGCGATGGAGTTTGAATTTTCCGGCGGCAAGATCACGCGTATTGCATTTCAATTATCCACATACCGGGATTTCGAACAGGACTTGATGGATCGCTCGGAAATTGGGGGCTGTTTGATTGATGCTGCCTTTTTGGCTAAGTTGCATTAACAGGAATGATGTTCGGCTGTGGCTCCATCATCATTCGGGGTTAAATAAAACCAGATTAATGTTAGGCAGAGAACTAAATTGGTTTGTAGTGAAATTAGATAGATTTTGTAGGGGATATAATCCATAATAATAATGCGGTAAATATTCAATAATAAAAACTATTTGGAGATGCATTATGGCTTTAATTACGTGGACAGCTGGTCAGTACGGCACAAATGTTGGCTTTGCGGATGATGAGCATAAAATTTTGTTTGACAAACTTAATAAACTGTATGAAATGGCAACCTCCGGTGCAGAGCGTTCAGCAATAGGCGCCCAACTGGATGATTTGATTGCCTATGTCGTCGATCATTTTGCCCATGAAGAAAAAGAAATGTTGGCAAAAAATTATGCCGGATATGCTCGTCACAAGGAAGAGCATGATGCATTGATCGGTATTTGCGGTGGTTTGCAAGCCAAATTTCATGCGGGCGAAGCCGAAGTAGATGAAGGCGTTGGTCAATTGGTTAAGGGTTGGCTGGATAGTCATATCCCTAGCTTTGATATGCCGTATGCTGACGCATTAAACAGCTGATCGGTTTTTTGCTTCTAAAAAAGGCCTGTGAATCAATACGATTCACAGGCCTTTTTTTTCGCCCAACAAAATCAGGGAAAGGACAGCTGGTGTAGATTGCCCTCATAGGTTAAAATTGCAAACTTTCTGTGATAATTATTACGTAAAGGGAATGGGGCGATTTTTACTTGGGCCTGATATTACGAACGATATAACGCGTACAAGAATTTATAACTACTAACGAGGGGGGCTGCTCCGTGATGAAAACAAAGCAACTGTTCGCAAGTCTGATCCTGGCGGCTTTAGGCCTAGGGACGGCGCAGGCGGATTACACGCTCAATTTAATGAAAGGGGTCACAAAGGTCAGTAATGACATTTATGATCTGCACATGCTGATACTATGGATTTGTGTAGCCATAGGTATCGGCGTATTCGGGGTTATGTTCTATTCGATTTACCATCATCGGAAATCAAAAGGACATAAAGCGGCGCAATTTCATGAAAATACCACCGTCGAAATTATCTGGACTATTATCCCGACCCTGATTTTGATCGGCATGGCTATTCCTGCAACCAAGACCATGATCGAATTGGCTGATGTGCAAGAATCCGATATGACCATTCAGATTACCGGCAAGCAATGGTATTGGGATTATAAATACTTGAGCAATGACATTCATTTTGAAAGTCATTTGGATGAGGCCAGTGAAAAAGTCCATCGCACGGTGGGTGCTGATCCACGTTCTGTTCCCCATTATTTGCTAAATGTGGACAAGCCCTTAGTCATTCCGGTCAAGAAAAAAATTCGTTTCGTATTGACTTCAAATGATGTGAT
>CANNNN010000267.1 GCA_947506075.1 Methylococcaceae bacterium | reverse complement strand
CTTTCTAACGTATCATTGATATACTTTTGCATCGTTTTATCTCCCGCAAGGATTAACGATGCTATTTTAGATAGAATAATACTTTCTAATCAAGAATTAAGCTGATGAGAACTTACAACTGACGAGTCACTCACACCTTTGCGTTTTAGATCGTGGAATGTGAATCGAGTCCATTGAATGCCAAGTCGATCTGCTTCTTCTTGGGCTGCGGTTCCGATTCGGCCAAGAGCGGTTTTTAAACTTGATACCTGAATGCGATCTCCTGTACGTTCTGAAATAAAAATATACCTATCTTCGGCTTTGATTGGGTGAGGTTGTTTTCGATCTCGTAGTATTTTATTTCGAGTGTTGATGGCTGTTTGCCACTCTGTACGTAATCGGTCGTTCCAAGCGGTGATGTTGTCCCTCGACCCTTTGCGTCGTTTGATCAGCAAACCAGAAGGTAATTCGCTTGCATCAGACAAATCCAATACTTCAGACAGGCGCATACGGCATAGGTAGGCGATTTCCATACACACTGGAACATACCAGTAGTTGGATGTGCGTGCGACTTGCAGCATAAACTCATAGTCCTTATCTTCAGCGTAATGCTGCCGGGCTTTTATCGTCAGCTTTTTAACGCCTAGCGTTGGGTTGGTTTTGATTTTTTCATACTCATATGCCCAGCTAAAAATCCGCTTGATGTAAGCAAGCTCTTTGTTGGCGCGACTGGCTGATGTTTCACCACGGGCATCACGGTATTTCCTAACCAGTCCGATGCTCCATTGGGTTATCGGTAAATCGCCCAAAAACCCATTATTGGTGTTGCGCGTACAAATGGAATTGTGGCAATCAAGGTAATCTCGCTGGGTTGAGATAGCCAGTTTGCGCCAGATAGGGGTAGTCTGAAACTCCTGCGACATCGTTGCAAAGGTGGTCACCGATACGGCATTTAAGGCCTCGAACGCTTGCCATATCTCGGATAGCGTACAGTCAGGCCCACAAAGACGCTTTCCTTTCCAGCGAGCGATAGCCTCGTCCTTGTACTTCACCATCCATCGACCCGCGCCATCACCCTTCCAATAGACGCGAGTTGGTAATTTGGCGGCGATAATATGGCATGGAATCTCTGCTGATCTGGATGGGCCTTTAGTCATTAAAGTCTCTGCTAATCTAAAATGTTAATTTCGTCGTTGTTGGTCTGAGCTTTTAAACCGAGCGCGGCGTTTATGGCGTCTACGGTGGTAAAGACCGCACCGTTTCTGCCATAGAGTACCCGAACACCATTTTTCTTTAAGCACTTTTCAACGTCACCCGGTCTATCATAGCCGGTGGCTTTTTGTAGTTGCTCTGAGTTTACTATTGCCGTCATTGTCCGTCCCTCTCATATAGAGCCTTTCGTAAATACTCGGCTAGATTTAAAAACATCTTATTATAAATCTAGCGTCAAAATCATTATTTGTAAAGTTATCAGTGTTTGTATCCATTTGTATTTCTTTGTAAAATTATCAAGTGATCTCGGATTCATCTAAAAAAATCATCAGTTACGAAATATCCACGACCCCCCGGTTTGCTATAGTCCAGCGTCTGAATTCGTATGCCCGCCCAGAACCGGTTCAGGAATTGCTTGTCCTCCCACATTTCTTATGGAGGAATTTAGTTTGGCGGACAGACAAGCCAGATTCCACGCATCGCACTTGGCTTGGGCAATGGTGCGCCTGAGTATAGAGACAGAGTGCGGCAGGCTGCCGCACTTCAAATTCCAATACAAGCAGTACATCAGAGTTTTGTCCGACAAAGTGCGGCAGCCTGCCGCACCTCAAATTCCAATACAAGCAGTACATCAGAGTTTTATCCAACAAAATGCGGCAGGCTGCCGCACCCCAAATCCCAATACCGGCAGTACAGCAGGGTTGTGCCCGATAAAGTGCGGCAGCCTGCCGCACTTCCAAATCTCCATTGACCCAATCCAGCCAAAACATTAGCGTGTGCCCTCGCGTTGCCCATACAGATGCGACCTAAGGGTTGCAATATTTTTTTTGTAATCGCTTACCTGCTGTTTCAATTTTACTTGCTGTTGGCTTTTTTCCATCAGGGTAAGGCCTTGTTGCGACAAGGCCTGTTTATTGGCCGTATCGGTTTGCTGCCGTTGCTGTTCCCGCTCCCGTAGTTGGCGATGTTTAATGCCTAAATTTGTTATCGGATAAATGCCGTCACTCCGTAATTCCTTGTTCGCCCAGGCTAACCACCCGGCCGCATTATTGATTTTTCGGGGACTGGAAGGGAGCATTCTAGCGGCGATTTCATCTAACAAATCTTGATGAAGCTGAGGTGGACACTTGCGTAACGATTGCCAGGCTATCCATCGAGCATCGCCGGATAATTCGTTTGGCCAAATCAACGCCGGGTCTATCGGCTGTTTGCTGGATTTGTCGAGTTCAAGCGAATTTTTGTCAAACGACTCAGCGCTTGTAGTAGTAGTTTTTATATTAATATTATTTATATTAAAACTACTACTACAGTCAGATTTCACCGAGTCTAATTTTTGAACTGAATAGCTAAGTGATTGTATTTTATTGTTTTTAATGTCCGGGTCTAAAAATTGAACTGGGGTGTTTTCCGAGTTCATATTTTGGACTCGGGATCCCGCGTCTAAATATTGAACGCGGTCATCATGGTGTCGATCTATTGGGTAGGCTTGGCTGTCATGATGGGAGTTTGGCTGCCAGTCCAGGAACCGAGATAGGGTTATGCCTTGTTGCCTAGGTATCAGGTCATTGACTTGATCGGTATTGTCATCCTGGTTCAGTTTTCTCCGGATAGTGTCCAGGACAGCGTAGGCAACCCTGCGCACCCGGTGATGACCATGGTTTTGTTCCATATCTTCCAGCGCCTCGATATAACGGCCGTCCAGTACCATGGCTTCCTCGATACTCAATACTTCATCATGAATGGCATAGACATTGCCCTTGAAGCGCCCCGTGCTTTCTTCGCGGAGCGCATTACACAAGGTGATCCATCGGGCGGCACGGAGAATGTGCAGGCATCGGGCAATGGTGCCACGGCTCAAGCTTAGCAAGCGCCCAATGTCATCATAGCTAGGCATGCGGCTGGCGCCCTGAGCGGATAAATAGGTCCTGAGTAACAGATAGACGCATTTATCGGTGGATTGCAGGATAGGATCGAGGATAAGCGCCCGAGGAATGGCATCATGCCAGTTTCCCATGAACAACAGGTTGTCGCCATTCGCGTCGAATTGTTGCGCCGCCTGTTGGGCCTCGGTATCGGCCTGGATGCGGTCGCGCAGACGTTGCGAGAGAGACGAAGGTGAAGTTGAATCAGGCATTGGGAAATACCTCGGCAAATGTATAGTTTTAAGGGGTTCCAGCAGTGTTGGATTCCATTCGGTCAATAACGGCCAAAATAGCAGTGATCTTAAAGCTGGCTGATGAGTAACCCGCCAGCAAGCGATAATTATCATCTACACTATCGTTGTGGTTCCAGGTTGACCAGATCAGCTGTTGCTTGGTTTCGCTCGGCGGTTCATGCTGGCCAATTTCATTTTCCGAGACATTCAATTGCCGTTGTAACTGCGTGAAGTCGGTTTTATTCATGCCGGTTAATTGAGCCATGACTGGAAATGATACCTTCGCCTTGACCATGTCAAGGATCAGCTGTCGATCCTTCTTCCGGCGTTTAGGGGTATCATCGGAATGGGTATGTGAATTGGGTACACTATTCATCGTTATCTCCCTCGGTAGTTTGATAATCGGCCATCTGGTCGCGCAGCCGGATTTGTTCAAGCGTGAT
>CANNNN010000266.1 GCA_947506075.1 Methylococcaceae bacterium | reverse complement strand
CGTGATATAAGGGATTAAGCTATAGAAATAATTTTCCCATGAAAACCAAAAGTAGGAACCTCTAGACGACACGAAAATTTTCAAAGGGATTCAGTGTTTTCAGGGGCTAACTGTGGTTTTTAAGATCAAGTCGCTTGCAAAAATGCCCCACTAAGAACACGGAGTATATTTCTTCGTGTCTTTAGTGAGGCATTTGTTATTGATTAGTGAGTGCCGTTCTAATTCAGCTGCGCGGCTCTCAGTTATCACATCCTTGTGACTCAATGCCGACTTCCATGGCAGTTTGACGGTGCTAGCTGAGCTTATTTGCCAAACAACAAAGAGTTAATGGATGTTTTTCCAGTATTCTTTCTTCAGTAGATAAGCTAAAACGATAAACATTAAAATAAAAAATATCACATATTTTCCGATGCGCTGTCTTTCAAGCTGAACGGGTTCGCCGACATACACCAGGAAATTAACCAAGTCATTGACGAAAATTTCAAACTCTCCGTCGGACAAGGTGCCCTGTTTTTTAAGAATCAAGCTGGTATATTCATCGCCCAAGATATTTTTTTTATGCTCTGCATACTGTTCACCCTGTAACTGCCAGAGCGGATTAGGCATGGCGGTATCCTCGAAAATCAGGTTGTTAACCCCTCTAGGACTTTTTGGATCAATATAGTAACTTTTCAAATAACTGTAAAGCCAATCTGCACCACGCGATCTGGCAATTAACGATAAGTCGGGCGGTTGCGTACCAAACCATTTTTCAGCATCATGAGCATTCATAGCACTATGCATTTGATCGTAGATATTGGCTCCTTCCGGCGCAATGTCTTTTAACACCTTTTTAGGGTCGACATCCATATCAAGGGCAATACGCAAATAACGGATATGCTTGATTGAATGGCAGCCCAGACAATAAGTGACAAAGTTTTTTGCGCCGCGCTGCAATGAAGCATTATCGGAAAGATGAATGCTCGCTGATTGCAGCTCAACACCTTCCGAGGCGGCAACGCCAAAAGAGAGTGACAACAATAAAAGTAATGCGGTTAAATTTTTCATCAATCCAGACTCCCTTTTGCTTTTTTTGCTAACCGACTGATAACGTTTTTAATGCCTGTGGGATTAGGTCTTATGGAGAAAAATGTGCTTGTAAAAGCAGCATGACCCGATTCATTAGGAACATGTTTTATCTGGATAATTTCCTCAATTAACTCAGGCAGGTGCTCCAATTGTTCCTCAAGACTATGTACAGAGGTTAAACGTTTCGGCACTGGCTTGGTTTTTTCCCAGCGGGTATAGAGCGGCATTAACAGGAAGAAGCCGAAATAAATCGCGGTAAAAAATCGAGCAACGATAGTCGCCGTAGGTGTCGCAGGTTGCGTACCTAAATAGCCCAAGGCTATAAAGCTGATGACAAACAGCGCCAAGGCTTTTTTGTAAATGCCGCCACGGTAGCGTATCGATCTGACCGGACTGCGATCCAGCCACGGTAACAGAAACAGCACGACAATTGCGCCGCCCATGCCGATAACACCAGCAAACTTATCGGGTATCGCTCTTAAAATCGCATAGAAAGGCGTGAAGTACCAGACCGGTGCGATATGCTCCGGGGTTTTCATCGGGTCGGCCGGAATAAAGTTGGCGTGCTCGAGAAAATAACCGCCCATCTCCGGCATATAAAAAATAACCGTGGCGAAAAATAACATAAATACGCCGACACCGACCAGATCCTTGACCGTGTAATAGGGATGGAAAGGAATACCGTCCACAGGGTGTCCCCAGGGATCTTTAGAGTCCTTGATTTCAATGCCGTCCGGGTTGTTTGAGCCGACTTCATGCAAGGCCACGATATGCAGGAATACCAGCATGACCAAAGCCAGTGGCACTGCAATAACATGAAACGCGAAGAACCGGTTCAAAGTCGCATCAGAAACCACATAATCGCCTCTGAGCCACAGTGACAAATCATCGCCGATCACGGGAATGGCGCTGAACAAGGAAATAATAACCTGGGCGCCCCAATAGGACATTTGTCCCCAAGGCAACAGGTAGCCCATGAAGGCTTCGGCCATCAACGCAACAAACAACAGCATGCCGAATATCCAGATCAGCTCACGCGGATGCTTGTACGAACCGTACATCAAGCCTCTGAACATATGCAGATAAACCACGATAAAAAAAGCCGAGGAACCTGTCGAGTGCATATAGCGGATCAGCCAGCCCCAGCTCACATCGCGCATGATGTATTCTACGGAATCGAAGGCCAGTTTGGCGTCCGGTTTGTAGTTCATTGTCAGAAAAATGCCGGTCAGTATCTGATTAACCAGTACCAGCAAGGCCAGTGAGCCAAAGAAATACCAGAAATTGAAATTTTTGGGCGCGTAATAATGCGCCATGTGCTCATTCCACAGCTTGGTCAGCGGGAAGCGTTGCAAAAACCAGTCGTTACATTCAGTTATACGGTCACGTTTCATGCGCTTACTTCCTCTTCGGGTTCACCAATGATCAGCTGGGTATCGGTAATATAGCGGTAAGGGGGGATTTCCAGGTTGGTGGGTGCCGGTACGCCGCGATAAACGCGGCCGGCCAAGTCAAACCAGGAGCCATGACACGGACAGAAAAAGCCGCCTTTCCATTTGTCGCCAAGATCATTGGGGGCTATTTCGGGACGGAAGGTCGGTGAGCAACCCAAGTGAGTGCATAAACCCACAGCAACAAGAATTTCCGGTTTGATCGAGCGCGCTGGGTTTTTGCTGGACTCCGGCTGGATGGATTCCTGAGACAGCGGGTCTCTGAGTTCGCTGTCCAGCGTTTTTAAGGTTTCGAGTACCTCGGGAGTTCTGTTGAGTATCCAGACCGGTTTGCCGCGCCAAGCGACCCGGATTAATTGGCCGGATTCCATTTTGCTAATGTCAACTTCAACGGGAGCGCCAGCCGCCATGGCCTTTGCGCTGGGTTGCATCTGGGAAAGAAACGGAACAGCTAAATAGCCTGAGCCGACTGCGCCAACCACAGTCAAGGCCGAGGTTAAAAACTGGCGTTTGGACTGATCTACGCCTTTATTGCTCATTATAAAACTCTCCTGGTTATGTTTGCGCCTCTTTACAGCGCATTATTTTTTACATCAATATACCATTAGAACTTACAAGATTTGAAGCCCTTTACAGCGGGCGTTGGTGATTGTTAGGCGCTTAGTAGGGTTTTAAGTAAGTATTTTAAGCGTAATGCTATGATAATTAAAATGAATATTCTTTTATGGAATTGCCAAGATACGGCTAATTTTTTTATAAAAAGTATGTTAAGAGGCTTGTTTAAGCTGCGGTACTATCTAACACAGCAAGTACAAGCTAATTGAGTCTTGTAGGTCGGGTTAGCGATAGCGTAACCCGACCTGCGAGGCTTGTGTAGATACCTGTGCCATTAGCCTCCTACATACTCAAACGCACACCAATCCAGGCTGCTCTGGGCGCGCCTGGCGACACAAACCGGTTATTATCAAATTGCGGAAATACCTCATTGGCCTGCCCATAAACGCCAAAAGAATTATAGTGCTGGTCGAAGACATTGTTAACTTTGCCAAATATCGCAAAATTTTTGGTCACCTTAACTTCCGCCGTTGTATTGAATAGCCAGTAACCGGCTAACGGAGCGGTGGTGTTGGCCTCGTCACCCCTGAAATACTTATTGCCGCTGTAGTTGCCGTCTACACCCAAGGACACGCGCCGCCATAAATCAACGCCCACCGTGACCTTATAAATATGCTCGGGGATGCCGGGGATTCTGTCGCCCTTGCCAACAGCAATAGCCTCGT
>CANNNN010000265.1 GCA_947506075.1 Methylococcaceae bacterium | reverse complement strand
TCAAAGATCTGAGTCCGGTAATTGTACCGGAACAGAACAAAAGTAATGCTGTGGCAACTATAGCTGTGCCGATCGAGCAAATTCAGGCTGTAATGGATCGGCAAAGCGGTGCAGGTGTCGGTAGGGACATCCAGGCTCAACTGAACCTGAAGCAAATAAATGATAAGTCAGACAAGAAGCAGGATGAAGGTGTCGAGCAGGTTGTCAATGCCGGAGAGGTTCAAGGTGTCGAGCAGGTTGTCAATGCCGGAGAGGTTCAAGGAACCGATGGCTTAGTACCAGTCATTATCCTTCCTGTAATATTGCCGATAGAACAGGGAACGATAGTCAATAATCCGGCGACTGTCGATCTAACTGAACAGGAGCTGCCGCTGTCTTTTATAAGTGTGTCTGGAAGCAATGGTAAGCCAAATCAGTCCGCGATAGCGGCCGATACTATGCCGCAAAGTGCAATCGTTATGAGTCAGCCGGTTCAAGATAAGCCGGTTTCTAGTCTGCAAAATCTTGACGGGGGGGGGCAGACTGAAAAGGCCGGCCTTCTGGAGCGACAGGGTTTGAGTGTGGAGGGAAACAAGCCATTATCCGGTACTGGAGTAGACATAACCCAGCTTAATAAGCCGGGTACTGATAATAAAGTCGATATCCCGGCAATAACCAAGCCGCTAGCGCATCCGGAATGGAATAAGGATTTGAGTGAGCGGATTGTGTGGATGAGCAGCAAAGCGATACCCGCGGCGGAAATCAGACTAAATCCGGAGCATCTTGGTCCCATATCGGTTCGTGTTAATGTGACAGATGATCAGGCAACTGTCGTATTTACGGCGCAGCATGCGCTTACAAGAGAAGCGCTTGAGGCGTCCATTCCCAAATTGCGGGAAATGATGAACAGTCAGCAGCTTAATCTGGTGGATGTTAGTATCGGTTCCGCATCAGATCAGGGGCGTTCGTCCTCCCAGAACTTTGCGCAAACTGCAAAAGATAGCGGGCAAGGTGTTGCCGACGGAATTGATGATGTGGAGCAGGAAATTGACAATGGACGAGCTGCAGTCAGCAAGGGTTTGTTGAGCATTTATGCATAGGTAACTCGCAATAATAATATCCTCATCTAACCGATTAATGGCGCGCGGATTAAACGGATACGCACTGAATAAAAAGCTAAGGCAAATGGGCTTTAGCGTTTAAAAAATGCGTATAAATCCGTTCAATCCGTGTTCGGTTTTTGGTTGCTGATGTGGAAGTTTATTTTTCACTAGTTATCTAATCAATTTTCGCCAACTTGCTGTGGTGCACGGAATATGAAAAATAAATAATTAAGCCAATAAACAGCCAGACCACAAAGCGCAGCCAAGTCAGGGAAGGCAAAAATGCCATCAGCGTGGCGCAGGACAGCATGCCCAGCACTGGAAATAGCGGGCTAAACGGGGAGCGGAACGGACGATTCATGTCCGGCTGGGTAATGCGCAGCACTAATACGCCTAAACAGACCAGCACGAAGGCGGCCAGAGTGCCGATGTTGACCAGTTCTGCCAGATCACCCAGCGGTATGAAGCCTGCGGCTATCGCCATGATGAGGCCGCACAGTACGATCACGCGCACCGGAGACTGGGTTTTGGGGTTTACTTCGCTAAAAAATGGCGAGATCAGGCCGTCGCGGGACATTGCAAAGATGATGCGAGTCAGTCCGTAATAGAGCACCAGCATGACGGTGGTAAGACCTGCAATCACGCCGGTTGAAATCAGCGCCGAGGCCCAGTTGTAACCCAGCAGATTCAACGCATGAGCGACAGGCGATGATACATTAAGGTCGGTATAGTTGACGACGCCGGTCAGCAGGCCGGATACCAGGATATAGATTACGGTGCAAAATCCCAGCGAAGTGACGATGCCGAAGGGCAGGTCGCGTTGCGGGTCGTTGGCTTCCTCTGCGGCGGTGGATACTGCATCGAAGCCAACATAAGCAAAAAACACCAGCGATGCCCCGGCCAGAACGCCGGCGGTTTTACCGTCAGGCAGGGTTTGAAACCAGCCGAAGGGCATGAATGGATGCCAGTTTTCCGGATGGACATTGAAAACGGCCACTGCGATAAAGACGATAATGGTCAGTAGCTTAACAAACACCATCGCGTTGTTGACTTTTGCGCTGTGCTTTACACCGATAATCAGTAACAGCATCAGAGACAGGATGATCGCGGTTGCTGGAAGGTTGATCAAACCGCCGAGTTTGGGTGCTTTGGTCAGCATCTCTGGCAAGGGAATGCCGATGGCGGTCAGTGCGTTGTTAAAATAGCCGGACCAGCCGTTGGCGACGGTCGCTACCGCAAGGCTATATTCCAGCAGTAAGTCCCAGCCGATCATGAAAGCGAATATCTCGCCGAATGCAACATAGCTGTAGCCATAGGCGCTGCCGCAGCCTCCGACCGCAGCGGATAATTCGGCATAAGCCAAGGCGGCGAACGCGCAGGCAAAACCGGCGATAACAAAGGACAGTATAACCGCCGGCCCGGATTGGGTGGCGGCTGCAATACCGGTTAGCACAAAGATGCCAGTGCCGATGATTGCGCCTACGCCGAGAAAGGCCAGGTCCCATTTGGACAGGCAGCGCTTGAGGCCGCTGGTTGTGTCCTCATCCGAGGTAATGAGTTTGTGACGAAATATAGGTAGGGACATGGGGCAATTTTTAGTTCAAAGTGGATGTGGATAACGCATTATTCGATGAATTATAGAGTTAATAGCGATAATTCCCAAAACAAGCCCATGAAAATCATCAAAACAATGCTTTAATTAGTCTTAAGTGATAATATAGGCGGTTTTTTTAGGCAGGATGACCTTGAATTTTGGTCGGCTGCAATTAGAAAATATGCTGGTTGTTAACAGCGTTATCATTTTATTATCCTGTGTTTAAGAGAAACTTATCGCAATGAACATTCGCGCACTCCTTAGCTTTACTATTTTACTGTCTGTCATTGCAGGTCACGCACATGCTACGACCTATGCCATGCCGCAAAACGTGGGTGATAATATCATTACGGAATATCCTGATGGTATGGCGTTAACCCGCGCAGACGAGAACGAAACCTTATTGGATGTGGCACGCCGCTTTCTTCTGGGGCAAACTGAAATAGTCAGATTGAATCCCGATGTTGATCGCTGGTTGGTTAAAAAAGGCGAGATAGTTCGTTTAGCAAATCGCCGCATTTTGCCGGATTCGCCACATAACGGCATTACCTTAAATATTTCCGAATACCGGATGTATTATTATCCGCCGACTAAAAAAGGCGAAAGGCCGACTCAGGTCATGTCTTATGCGCATGGTGTCGGCAGGCAGGATTGGAAGACGCCGCTGGGCAAAACCAAGGTTGCACGAAAAATCATGAACCCTTCATGGCATCCGCCCGAATCAATAAGGCGTGAACATGCAGCGAATGGTGATCCTCTGCCTATTGTTGTCCCGCCCGGACCTCATAATCCGCTCGGTACCCGCGCCTTTTATCTGGATTTGCCCGGAGAATATCGTATCCACGGCACCGATATTGATAAAATTAATGGTATAGGCATGCAGATAACGCATGGCTGCGTACGCATGTATCCAAAAGATGTCGAGGAGCTATACGACTTGGTTGCGGTCGGAACGCCGGTTTATATTGTCAAGCAGCCTATCAAGGTTGGCTGGCTGAATAATGTGTTGTATGTGGAAGCGCACCCGGGTCTGGAGGGTGAAGAAATGACGATGGATCAGCGTTATGCCGTCGCATTGGCCTTGATTCAAAAAGCCAATGCTAATATCGCCAGAGATGGTGTATATGCTGGAAG
>CANNNN010000264.1 GCA_947506075.1 Methylococcaceae bacterium | reverse complement strand
GTGTATAACCGATAAGTCCAAGTCTTGACCACACCCAGTTTTTCGGTGGTTCGAAGGGTTTTTCATCATTATTTATCTCCGACAACGGCTTGCCATTCTTGATCTTGCCATCAGAAATCAATTTGGTTTTTTCAGCCTGAATGTGTTTTAACAATTCACTGGCCGGTTCATCATTCGGGTCATGCGGCACCAGTTTGCCGCGCACGGCGAGTTCCAGAATCAATTCACGCAGTTTCTTGATGCCATAAACATTGGCGGCATTACCCGAACTGCGACCACGGCCTGATTTCTTTTCGGTTTCGGCGGCGGTCCAGATGTCGAGATGCTCGGTCAACAAAGTCTGAATAGTATTCATACTGAATTTCCCTTTTTTGAAAATCCCCCCTGCCCCCCTTTTTCAAAGGGGGGAGAGTTCGTTTTCATTTTTTCTTCGGAGTTTCGTTGATCTACTTCTTCAACGGGTGACGTGCAATTCTCAACAGCAACTGCCGTTTTGCTCCCCCCCTTTGTAAAAGGGGGGTTAGGGGGGATTTGCTTTTCAACTGCATTAAAAACAACACTCATCACTGCATCCAATTCTGTTAATACCTGACGATCATCAAATCGCAATACTTTTATACCCATAGACTCCAGCTCTTGATCTCTTTTCGCGTCTTTAGCCTGATGATCGGGTTCGAAATGCTGTGAACCATCAAGCTCAATAACGAGATTAGCGGCTGCGCAATAAAAATCGACGATGTAGTTAGCCAAAGGCTTTTGGCGATAAAACTGTAAGCCCAATAGTTGCTTGCGGTGTAACTTTGACCATAGCAATTGTTCGGCATCGGTCATGTTGCTGCGCAAGTTGCGGGAAAATGGTTTTAAGATTGGGTTGTAAGGTTTCATAAATCCCCCCTAGCACCCCTTTTTCAAAGGAGGGGAGCTCACATATTGCAATGGTGGGCTGCGCAATTCTCTCCATGATATGGAGAGAATTAAAAGCTCAAGGTTAAATCGATAGTGTGACCCTGTCAAAGTGCTACGTTGTGCGTTGCGAATCTCAGGCAACTTACTCACGCATCTCTCCCCAATGCTGCTGCCAAACTATCTTTGAGTTGGCTGCGTAAGGCAGTAATGTCATTTTGCAGGGTTGCGTATTGGGCTAGCAGTACCTCGGGATCGTGGATTTCCTGTTCGCCGATATGCGGATTTTTGCAATCGAGATTGTAGTTGCGCGCCTTGATGTCTTCGATACTCATCTTCCATGCGAACTGGTTTTCTACGCGGGTGCTGAAGTTATCGGATTCCTTGCCCCACCAGGCGGCTTCGGCCTCGAACTCTGCTATCTTCATCGGCTTGGTTTTGTTATAGCTTTTTACGCCGGGCGGGTAAGGATGCTCGTAAAACCAGATGTGCTGAGTCGGCGTGCCTTTGCTGAAAAACAGCAGATTGGTCTTGATGCCGGTGTACGGTGCAAACACGCCATTGGGCAGGCGCACGATGGTGTGCAGGTTACAGTCTTCCAGCAGCTTTTCTTTGATGCGGGTTTTGATGCCTTCGCCAAACAGAAAACCGTCCGGTAAAACCAGCGCGGCACGGCCACCGCTTTTAAGCAGCTGCATGATCAGCATCAGAAACAGGTCGGCGGTTTCACGGGTGCGAAAAGTGGCGGGAAAGTTGGTTTCTATGCCGTCTTCTTCCATGCCACCGAACGGCGGATTGGTGACGACCACATCGACACGTTCTTTCGGCCCCCAACTGATCAGCGGGCGAGCCAGGGTATTGTCGTGGCGGATATTGCTGGGCACATCAATGCCATGCAGGATCATGTTGGTGGTGCAAAACAAATGCGGCATCGGTTTTTTTTCTATACCGAAAATCTGTTCCTGCAACTGCGTTTCATCGTCTACGGTTAAAAAATTGGCAAGTATTGCGGGTGTTTTTTGAAAGTGCGCCAAAATTGCGCCATTTTAAATTTCAGACAATAAAAAAGCCCTTGGCTTTCACCTAAGGGCTTGATTTATATGGTGGCGATAGGTGGACTTGAACCACCGACCCCGGGGTTATGAATCCCGTGCTCTAACCAGCTGAGCTACATCGCCTTTATTTGATTCTAATAAAGAGCGGGAATTATAAATACCCGCTCTTATTTTGTCAAACGTTGAATCTAAAATGTACTACATCGCCATCTTTAACAATATAGTCTTTGCCTTCAAGTCGCCACTTTCCTGCGTCTTTGGCACCTTGTTCACCCTTGTAGTCGATGAAATCCTGATAGGCGATAACTTCAGCACGAATAAAGCCTTTTTCAAAGTCGCTGTGAATTACACCGGCAGCCTGCGGTGCGGTCGCACCTACCGGAATGGTCCAGGCTCTGACTTCCTTTACACCCGCAGTAAAGTAAGTCGCCAGATTCAGCAGCTTATATCCGGCTCTCACGACACGATTTAAACCGGGTTCTTCGAGCCCCAGATCATCCAGAAATTCCTTCTTTTCTGCTTCATCCAGTTGGGCTATTTCTGCTTCTATCGCGGCGCAGATAGGCACTACCATCGCGCCTTCCTTGTCGGCAAGTGCTTGCACTCTATCTAATAATGGATTGTTCTCGAAACCGTCATCCTGAACATTGGCGATATACATGGACGGCTTGAGCGTCATCAGGCACAGGTCTCTGATTAGAGCTCTTTCATCTTCGGTTAATGGCAGAGTGCGCGCGGGTTCTCCGGCATCCAGTTGCTTGAAAACCTTTTCCAATACGTCTTTTTTGGCTTGTTCATCTTTGTTGCCGGTTCTGGCCGCTTTGGTCGCACGCAACAGGGCTTTTTCAACGGAGGCCATATCGGCCAGTGCTAACTCGGTATTGATGACCTCGATATCGGAGATCGGATCAATTTTTCCGGCGACATGGATCACGTTATCATCATCAAAGCAGCGCACTACATGGGCTATCGCATCTGTTTCGCGAATATTGGCTAAAAACTGGTTGCCCAAGCCTTCACCTTTTGATGCGCCAGCAACGAGTCCGGCGATGTCTACAAACTCAATCGTGGTAGGCAGTACGCGTTCAGGTTTTACAATTTCGGATAGTTTGTCCATTCTCGCATCAGGCACGGGAACTACGCCTACATTGGGATCTATCGTACAGAAAGGGTAATTTTCGGCCGCGATTTTCGCGCGGGTTAAGGCATTAAATAGGGTCGATTTTCCAACATTGGGTAAACCAACGATTCCACAATACAGCGCCATAGAGTTCTCTGAGGATTTAAAAGGGGTGGGTGCAGCAAGATGATCAAGCCGAAACAAAGCAGGGATTATACTAGCTATGGCTTTAATCTAAAAAACTAAAACAACTGAGAGGAGATTGGCCAGGATTACGGCATGTAAAAATTCAGGCGCTTAGACTATAACAACAGTTCAGCGTATCTCAAGCCTCAATAAAAAAACGGTAGCAGGTGGGATTTGTAAGCGTATCTAAAATATTCAGCAAGGTGACCCGCAGAGCGGGTTCTTTTTAAGAGGCGGCTTTAAGCTCTTCGGCATACTGATCCATCAAGCTTATGAAGCGGCTGTTATGGGTAGATTCCAGTAAATGGGGCATCTCAGGCATGTCAATCTATTTCAGATACTCCTGTGGTTATTTGGCTAAATCGAAATTTAGCCTGATGCTTCTGTAGGCAACCCTACCTGACTGAAGAATCTAGTTCGCTAATCCAATTGGAAGCGCAAAGTGTTTATAAACAAACATACTGAAGTTTCCCAGTTTTTCAGGAGCAAGAAATTTAGAACGCGAAAAAAAATAGTGAAAAAATTTCGAAAATTTTTTGCCACTCTTAATGCGTGTTAATTAATCCTTATGTAACTCGATTATTCT
>CANNNN010000263.1 GCA_947506075.1 Methylococcaceae bacterium | reverse complement strand
GGCGCTGAAGCGGTGCTTAGAACCGTCCCCGATGTTTCTACAGTCTGCGAGAAAGTAGCAGCCAGCATCCCCGCCAATGGCGCGATTTACGCGACGCTGGCCGATTTAAAGTCCTGTGACGGCTTGGCGCTGGGCAGTCCGACCCATTTTGGCAATATGGCCGCGCCGCTAAAATACTTTATCGACAGCACCACCGAAATCTGGTTTTCGGGCGAGTTATCCGGCAAACCGGCCGGCGTATTTACCTCAACCGGCAGCATGCATGGCGGCCAGGAAAGCACCCTGTTATCGATGATGCTGCCGCTATTGCATCACGGCATGCTGATACTCGGCTTGCCCAGCACCGAACATGCATTGCGTGAAACCAGGTCAGGCGGAACGCCTTACGGACCCAGCCATGTATCGACAGATCACACTGGCTTAAGCGAGCACGAAAAAAACCTGTGCAGAGCTCTCGGTGCGCGTCTGGCTAAAACTGCACTACTATTGAAACAATCCTCATGAAAATAAAACCTCTGTACTACTATTTCACTGCCCTGACCGGCTTTTTTGGACTGTTTGCGTTGCTGATGCTTTGGAATACCGTGCTCGTACCGTCCACTCGCTTTCCGGTGGCGCTCGTTTTACTGGTCGCCGTTACGCCGTTATTACTGCCGATGCGCGGCTTGCTGGATCGCAACCCTAGAAGTTGCGCATGGGCGGCCTATGTCAGCCTGATCTATTTTCTTCACGGTTCTGTCGAAGCCTACGTCAACGCCGATGAACGACTCTATGCCTCACTCGAAATCCTGCTGAGCTTGATGCTTTTTTTCGGCAGTGCATTTTATGTCCGCTTTGTCGGGAAATAAAACTGACCATGGCGCAACAACTTCCCTTACATTTTGAATTCAGGGCCAATCAAACTTTTAATGACTTTTTCCCAGGCGCTAATCACGAAATCGTCACACACTTACAACAATGCATTGCAGGCTCGGGTGAACAGCAAATTTTTCTCTGGGGGCAAGCAGGCCAGGGAAAAACGCATCTGCTGCAAGCCTGCTGTCACCAGGCACAGCAGCAGCACCTTCGTTCCTTCTATTTTGATTTGGCAACGGCCAACTTGCCTGATCCCGCACTACTCAATGGGCTTGATGAATGCGATGTTGTTTGTTTTGACAATATTGAACACATCGCCGGCAACGCGAGCTGGGAACTGGCTTTCTTTAACTTTTTCAATCAACATCGGGACCTGGGACACAAACTGATCGTGTCGGCATCTTCCGCGCCCAATGCTATTGCCATTCACTTACCCGATCTCAAAACCCGTCTAAATTGGGGGCTGACTGTAAAAATACAGCTATTAACCGACGACGATAAAATCACAGCATTACGCTTTAAAGCCAAGTTACTGGGTTTTGAAATCGCCCCGCAAGCCGGCCGCTTCCTGTTGACGCATTACGCCAGGGATTTAGCCTCTTTATGGGCTTTGCTGGGAAAACTGGACAAAGCCTCCTTGGCCGCAAAACGTAAACTAACCATTCCCTTTTTAAAGCAGATTCTGGATGAAGAAAGCCATTACTAATGGCTTCAAGGCTAATTCACCAAAATAAATTTGCCTAGTTGATGGCTTTATTTTCCGTAAAAAATATAATCCGCCGTATAGGCAACCCGCTTTTCACCGCCCAAATGATTGGCATTACATCCCGAGGTAGGCGGCAGGCCGCCGTGGGTATTTATCCGGTTAATAAAGTCAACGCCCGAAAACAATCCGTCACCCTGATGGCTAACCACCTCAACCAGTAGCCAGGAAATGGCGGTGTCCGGCGCTTTATCGACTTTGTTAACCACCCGGCCGACGACGCGACTGCCCTCTTTGTATTCCCAGACAGGACCGGCCGTATGATTCCCGACTATCTTGCCTTCATCATCAAACAATTTGGCATCGGGCGCCAACGTTTCCCAGGTATACTCACCTTGTTTCAATGCGCATTGATAAATCTGAGCCCCCTGTGCATGCACAGTTAAAATCGGACTATAGCCTTCCGGCACCTTAATCTGTTTAGGAATGACCGCTTCGGCATGGACTGCGCCTTGCAGCAGCACCGATAAAATTACTATTTTTTTTATCATAGTGTTCACCATGGCATAACCGTTCCATCGTACTTAACGAAACAGCCTGTTTGATCCAACGAAAAGTTCTTTATTAACGTCCGCATACCGGCAACGCTTTGTTCTGCATTAATTAATGCATTAGGCCCGCCCATATCGGTTTTAACCCACCCTGGATGAAAAGTAAGCACGCCGACAGACTTATCCTTAAACTCTATCGACAAACTTTTCATTGCCGCATTCAGCGCCGCCTTGCTGGACCGGTACATAATACTGCCGCCGCCGGTATTATCGGTAATACTGCCCATCAGACTACTGATATTAACAATCAGTTTTTTATCGCTATTTTTAATCTGCGGCAAAAACGCTACCGCCATTTTGACCGGCGCCTGGGTATTAACCACAAAAGATTGGGTCCACGCCTGATAATCAAGTTGACCAGAACCGTCCTTTTGCAAATCCCCGTAAACGCCCGCATTGTTAATTAGGACATCAATACCGCAATCTGATAATTTTCCCGACAGCTCATCAATCTGCTTAAAGTCGGCAACATCTAAAGCCTCAACCTGAAGCGCAGGGTATTGTCCGGCAAGCTTAGCCAACTCGGACGCTTGCTCAGGCTGCCGGCAAAACTCCAGGCCCAATCCGCGATTAGCCCCGGTAATTAAAATAGTAGCCATATTTTTCTCCCATAAAAAAACCTCCTGCATCAGCCGATGCAGGAGGTTTCTTATACTACGTTAAAATTAAGCTGAAAAGTTTTTTGCAGCAAAATCCCAGTTAACCAATGCCCAAAATGCTTCCAGATAGGCTGGACGTGCATTGCGATAATCAATGTAATACGCGTGTTCCCAAACATCACAGGTCAACAACGGAGTTTGACCTGTCGTCAACGGGCAACCTGCATTGCTGGTGCTAACCAAGGCCAAACTGCCGTCAGCATTTTTAACCAACCAGGCCCAACCTGAACCGAAAGTTGTCACTGCGCATTTGCTAAACTCTTCTTTAAATTTTGCAAATGAACCATAAGTTGCGTTGATCGCATCGGCTAAGGCGCCGGTAGGTTCTCCGCCTGCTTGTGGCGCCAGACTGTTCCAATAGAAGGTATGGTTCCAGATTTGCGCTGCATTATTGAAAATTCCGCCAGAAGACTTCATGATGATTTCTTCCAGAGACAAACCTTCAAATTCAGTCCCAGGAACCAGATTATTCAAATTTGTGACATAAGTTTGATGATGTTTACCATGATGAAACTCTAAAGTTTCAGCAGAAAGATAGGGTGCTAAGGCGTCTTTAGCATAGGGTAAAGCGGGAAGTTCAAAAGCCATGGAGTTCTCCGGTAAGGTTGATAAAATTATTGCATGCAAATAGCTGAAAAAAAATACCAAGTGCTTTGCTTGGCATTTACTTTAGCATTGCTTGCCGATTAAATAAAGAACAAGCTGACAGAGCGTTAAAATGATCTGAATTTGATAAATCCTCCCTCTTTATACCAAATAGGGGAGATAAACACGATTAACCCAGTAAACATCATGTCAAAAATACTTTTATGCAGTTTCGAACCGATCGCAGATGAAAACGCCCAAATATTGATACTGGGCAGCATGCCGGGACAGGCGTCTTTAGCGGCAGGCCAGTATTATGCACATCGCCGCAATACTTTCTGGAAAATTATGGCGGAATTGTTCGGGTTTGATGTTGATGCATCTTATGAAGCCCGACTAAACGGACTGATGACAGCCCGAATTGCGCTCTGGGATGTACTGCAGTCCTG
>CANNNN010000262.1 GCA_947506075.1 Methylococcaceae bacterium | reverse complement strand
TTATATCAACTCGGCAGTTGATGCTCATTTAAGAAATAAGCCTGTGCCTTCAATTTTATATCAAGAAGAATCAACAGTGCCTGACAAAATAGCTGCTTGAGATAATTGGGTAGGTGAACGGTTACAAAAAACCAGCTAAAACCAGGTTATTGCGACAACAATTTATGCAGATACCCGTCCTGCTTAGCCATCAAATACCCGGTAAAGCCTTGCAACTGTTTTAACAAGTTATTATCCGGCTGCAGCTCGCGCAACAGACTGAGCCTGTGTTTTGCCTCGCTGAAGTTGCTTTTCGCCAATAAGGCCAGCACCTGATGGACTTGACTATGGATGACAAAATCACAAAAAGCCTGCGCAGGCGGCAGCTTTTTTAAACGCAGGGATTTGGTCAAGGTCTGCATAGCCAGAGTCGGTTCACGCTGAAGCCAAAACCGCACAGCCAGGTCCAGCCAATACTGCGCGGTCTTTTCACTGCCTATGACGCCGCCCAGATCCGCTTGACAACGAGGGCAAACTATCGCCCCGCTCAATCTCGCCATGCAGCATGGACAGCGCTCCATCAAGACTCCAGATAGTAAATAATGTCGGCGAGTTTCGCGGCAGTCTCTTTGAGCCTGTCAGTTAAGCCTTCGGCAATACAGGTCTGAATATCCTCGATTAAATCGATCATGTCCTCTTTGTCTTCATTAGATGTTTTGTCGAACAGCGCTTCGGCCTTGGCAATCAGTTTACGCGCCTCAACAACGTCCGACTGGTCGGTCTCGGGCGCTACAGCGTGAACAACACTTCCGTCTGCCTGACCGAATAATTTGTTAATGCGGAGCTTTGCAGAATCCAAGCTTTCAAGCTCAAAACGCGACAGTGCGTTTTGAATGGTAATGGATTTTTCCAGGCCGGTCGCCTTTTCCTGGGCCGAAACCTGCAACATGCCGTTCAGATCCAGCGCCAACGTGACCGTAACAATGTTACCGGCCTCGACATCCTGCAAGCCCTCAACCAGAAATTCACCGATTTTTATATTGTTCAACGCATCAGGATCTTCGCCTTGATAGACGGTGATACTAACTACTTGCTGGCCATCGTGGTTGGTAAAAAAAGCTTCGGTTTTACATATCGGCAAGGCGCTGTTCTTGTGAATAATAGGCACATACTTGTGCGGATAATACTCACCGTTCAAATAGCCCAATGCGCTGGTGCCATAAGTATAAGGCGTGACATCGACCAGCACCGCTTCCACCTTTTGACCGCTGATCATCGCCGCCTGAGTAGCCGCTCCCATAGCGACACATAAATCGGGGTCGACTTCGCTATGCGGTTCAAAACCGAATTCATCGAACAGTCGTTCGCGTATGCACGGGGTGCGGGTAGAGCCGCCGACCAGAACGATTTCGTCAATATCGGCCGGGGTTAACTTTGCACCTTTCAGCGCAATATGCACCGCATCAATGGTTGCGTTTATATAGTCCTCGATCATTTCTTCGTAATCGCTACGGGACAATTCCAATGATAAATGAACCGCCGCACCGTTATGTTCCAGCAGGTATTCTTCTTCAATTTTTACAAACGGCTGATCGGAGAGTACGAATTTTGCATGCTCTGCAGCTCGGGTAAGTCGCGCCAGGGCCTTACTGTGCAGACGTGCATCGACGCCCTTGGTTTCACTCAGATGATCAAGCAGGTATTCGATAATCTGCTGATCAAAGTCATCGCCACCCAGATGGTTGTCGCCATGACTGGATAACACTTCGACCACGCCGGCTTCGATATTGACCACCGAGACATCGAAGGTGCCGCCGCCCAAGTCATAAACCAGCATGCGTTTTTGTTCGACCTGATTGCCGCCATAAGCCAGGGCGGCAGCCGTCGGCTCGTTGATCATGCGCACCACGTCCAAACCTGCAATTTCGCCCGCTTCGCGCGTTGCCTGACGCTGTGCGTCGGAAAAATACGCCGGCACGGTAATCACCGCTTTGGTGATCGGTTGTTTGACGTACTGCTCGGCAATGGCTTTCAGTCGCTTTAGGATAATCGCGGAAATTTCCTGTGGCGCGTACTCATGCCCGGCCAAGTCCACTTTGATGTCCTGACCCATCAGACGCTTGATCGATTTAACGGTACGTTCAGGATAAACCAGATACTGGTTTCTGGCGGTTTCGCCGACCAGAATATCGCCCTGATCATCGATGCCGACAAAAGACGGCAGGATTTTTCTGCCATTGTCCGTAATGATGGTGACCTGACCATTTTCTACGACAGCAACTTCCGAGTTGGTCGTGCCCAAATCGATTCCAACAATTATTTCATTCATAAGACATTGATATAGTTATAGATGGTTATAGTTTATTGACTTTGACTTCAGCGTGTCGCAGCAACTGATCTTCAAACAGAAAGCCTTTGCGCAACTCCTCAATGACCAGACCGTTTTCAAGCTTGGCATCGCTACTGATTTCAACAGCGCTCATCGTGTGCGGATCCAGCAGTTTACCGACACACTCTATCGGATAAACACGATGACGCAGCAACAGCTGTTCAAAGCGCCTGAGGGTCATGGCCTGACCTTCCTTAAAGGAAGCTATAAATTCGACATCCTGCTTTCTAGGATGGCCAAACAACGAGGCAACCGGGTGGTAATTTTGTAACATGCCTGAACCTACCGTCAATCGATCATAAACATCGACCAGCTCCAAAAGCAATGTTCTCAGGATTTCACTGCGCTGTTGCTGCATCTGCTCTCCATGCGCTGCAAGCTGATCAGTCAGCGCTTTATTATCAGCCTGAACGGCGGCCAAGGCATCGCCGAGCGCATCTAAAGTGCTTTTGAAATGCCGCGATTGGGCTTTCACTTCAGATTTTAATCCGGCCATTTCGCCAAACAAGGTATTCAGGTCCGGGGGCATATCACCTTCGGTTTGATCCAGATCAGCCAAGTCCAAATAGCTCTGGAACTCTTCCAGCAGACGTTTTTTTTGTGTGTCACTCATAATGTTTTCAATGTATCAGGCAGCTCAATCTTGAATAGGTTCTCGTCGATACTCGCGCGCAATAATTTTTCAATTTGGTCTGCGCTTATCGCTGCCGCTGCTCCGAAACTGAACGCATGGTCGAGCAGCGCATTAAAATCAGCTTCCTGCACAGTGAACAGCGCAGTTTTTGTACGGCTGCTTGTGTCCTTGATAGCCTGATAAGCCTGGTGTATTTGCTGGAATTGCTGATGATAATGATCAGGCGGAAATTGTTTAACTTTCTGCAAATAAGCCTGCTTTATTTCGCCGTCTGTCGCCTGTTCGGCGACTTCCAGAATAGCGTAAGGTGTTTTCATCAATGCTAACCTTTATTAAAAAAACGGAAAAGACGGCGGCTTTGAAGTTCCGCTAACGTTACAGGCCTTAAGAACGTCCGCGACGGTCACCCCCGTATCTACACCCAGCTCACTCGCGGCATGCAGTATTGACAGCGCAGACATAAGATCCGGATATAGAATAATGCAGCTTATATCCATGTTTTTAGGCAACAATTTACTGAGTATCTTAATCATACGTTCCGGCGAACCTTTCCGCATGAACCCCTCTATTTTATTTTCTATTTTATTGTGTATATCGGGAGGCAGATGAGAAAATAGCTCATCTATTGCATTAAACTCGTCATCATCATCGTCCTCGTCGTCATAATCATCGTCGTCATAAAAATCCCTGCCAAACGGATTTTTCGCTTCATAATATTGCTCGATAAATCTACGAATCAGCATTTCGGCACGCTGATCTACTTCATCTTTGGCCATTTGAAGATTAAATTGCAATGCAACTATATCTCGCGCTAAGCATCCAGCCGCCTGCCCCTTCACCCCTGCATAAATTTTGTAATAAACCC
>CANNNN010000261.1 GCA_947506075.1 Methylococcaceae bacterium | reverse complement strand
TAAGGTCATTGAAAAACTTTGCACCGAACTTAATGCAACAGAGACTCTGTTTCCTCGTACAGATTTACGCATGGTATTCAAAGTAGGGTCAACTTAAAATCCTAGAGATCTGGGTGTCTGATGTTTCTTCTAGATCTTCGTGGTGAATAAAAGGCTTCTTGTATGCAGGTCACTGAATAGTAATCACGCTGGTAAATTTAGCGCAGCATGGACGTTGACCTTGCTTTGCTGGATAATGACCAGAAAATATTTCAATCACAGCACACTCGCATATTTATGACTTATTGTATTGCAGCTTCTATAGATGAAGGGCTTATTCTGGTTTCTGACTCCAGAACCAATGCGGGTATTGATAATGTCAGTACTTACGGAAAAATGCATGCATTTCAAACCAACGATGACCGCAAGATTATTTTAATGTGCTCCGGCAATCTCGCGACGACACAAGCCGTTTTGGAGCAGTTACATCGCGATAAAATAAAGAATGCCGATGTCAATATCAATAATGTGGAATGTTTATCCGAGGCGGCGGCCTATCTGGGTCATGTCAGTGTTGAGAAACAAAAACAGCACATCACGGCGGAAGGGCAGTCGGCCTTTAATCCGTCGGCCAGTTTTATCTTGGCCGGACAAATCGGTGATGAGCCTCATGGCGCTTATATGGTTTATTCGGAAGGCAATAGCATCACCAGTTCAGCCAATACGCCGTTTTTGCAAATTGGCGAGAGCAAATACGGCAAGCCGATACTGGACCGTTTTCTTAAATTGGAGACCTCGATAGACGAAGCTGCGCGTTGTTGTCTGGTGTCCATGGATTCGACGATACGCAGTAATGCCAGTGTCGGACCTCCGGTAGAAATGTTGATTTATCATAAAAACAGTTTTAGCTTGGCTGACTATTATTGCTTCGATGGTGACGACGATTATTTGCTGAAACTTAGACGTAGTTGGGAAAGCAAGCTTCGGGAAGCAATAAGCGCATTGCCCTGTCTCAGCAAGGAAGCCGTTAAAGTCATGCGGGTTGATTTATAAGCGAGGTCGCTGGTAACTTTATCATCACAGCATGAACCTAAAAACCGCAGTTATAGATACCTTGATTGATTAAGTGACATCATCCTGGGAATAGGATTTTCCAGGATGATTCGACAAATAATCATTGGTGCAGTCTGGATATTCAAGTAAGTCATACAAATCATCTGCTTATCAATTCATATGCCGTGAAATAAAATCTTTTTAACTTCCAACATATTGATTTAAATTAGATTAATTCGATTCGTTGGTTGTGATAAATCTATTTTTTGTTTAGGCACTTAGTATAGCAATGCAGTAAAATCATTAAATTTTGTTTATAACGCCGGAACATTTATGACTACTTGGCTAGAAACCTGTCAACAACAATTGGTTAGGCTGGAGAAAACCTCAGTGCTGGCCGACAAACTGATTACCTTGGCTAATAAAACCGGAGTGGATATTTCTTCTGATTTACTAAGTCGACTCAATGTTGAAAGACCTCGCTTGCAGCGGCAATTAGAAAGACTCCATGCCAATCGGTTTGAGGTGGCGGTCATTGGACTGGAAAAAGCAGGCAAAAGTGCGTTACTTAATGCCTGGCTGGAACAAGAGATTTTGCCGTCGGCACGTGAGCGTTGCACCTTTACCAGTACCGAAATTTGGTCGGCTCAAACCGAACAAGACCAGGAACTTTATATTCAGTACTATACCAAAGAAGAAATCGGCAAACTGCAATTACAACGCAGTGACGCATTGCTGGGTACCTTAAGCGAGCGCGAGCGCAAGGAAATTCAAGAGGATTTTGACGATACAGAAAAACACCTAAGCAAAATTTTAGAATTCGGTAAACAAAAGACCGGTTTTAGTCAGAAATTTGTAGATATAGGCGAAATCAGCGAACAGCTGCAGTCGGCGGTTTTCAAAAATCGCGCCCAATCTTTAGCGATTAAGCGTATTCAATTAAAAACAGTGCGTTTACGCAGCGACCGCGACATTATTTTTCATGATGTGCCGGGCTTTAACTCAGGGATATTAATGCACGCTGAGCAGGCCATTGAACGGCTGAAAAACTGCGATGCTATTATTTATGCCAAAGAAATGAAACAGCCTTCAGTTACCGGACCTGAAAAAGAAATGCTGGCCATTGCTGATTCTGAAGATCCCAGTGTCAAGGTCGCAGATAAGGTGTTTGTGGTGCTCACACAGGCCGATGCGATGGATGATCAAATCGATTTTAAAGACACTTATCAGAAGCACCGTAGTTATTGGCCTTCTGTTCCGGAACGCCGAATGATTCCAGTTTGTGCCCGCGCTCATTTAGTCGAATTTGGCATACCGTCTGAAGACACGCTAAGACGCACCAAAAGCGCCGATGATAAAGCCAAGATGAAAAAACTGGGCATTACCGATGGCATGGCAATCTTAAAGGACTCGATTAATTATTACATCGACAATGAGCGCGCCGGTGTACTGGAGCGTCGTTGTGATGCGTTGGTTAGTTCCATTCGTCAAATGGCCAATGAGATTTTATTTCAGCTGGAACCGATCTATGGGGTCGTTGATGAAACCGAGATACAGGAAGATGATTTACTCGGCAAAGAGTTTAATCAATGGTGGGGGCGTGAGTGGCAGCGCATTAAAAAAGATTTTGATGCCTGGTATGCCGAAGTCATACAAGGGCGTAAAGAAGCCGATGCTGCCGGTTCTGAGCATGAAGAGCTGATTGCCCTGCATGCGGCTTACGATAAAAAGATTGAAGCGCTGTTATCAACGCTTGAAACCGCCAAATCCGAGGAGTTGAAGCGTATTTATACGGCGGGTGGCACCATTTCGATGCCAGACCCTCGCGAAGGCAATTATAAAATTCGTGAAGAGATGTTTCGGGAAATACAGAAAAAATTTGAAACTGAATTGACCGACCAATTAGCTTTAGCCCTGCAAACCTTGATCGATCAAATTGCCCGAAAGACGCAAAGTTTGCTCTGGGAAACCGAAGAGGTGCGTAAAACCCTGCTGCACTCGGATGTAGACGAAACGGTGGAGCAAGCACGTATTCGTCACGGATTCCAGGTGCTTTTTTTGCGCTTTAGTCGCGGTGCCGTGGAAGCGTTTATCGCTAAGCCTTTGCAAGCAAGAGAACGGTTATTGAATGAGCGGGCGGCTGAAATTAAAACCTTAGAGGCTTTTTATCAAGGCAACGATAAAGCCAAAATCGAGGGTGGCCTGGCTTATTATTTGCTCCATGGTGTCTGGGTAAAACCAATCGACACAGGCACTAGCCGATCTAGGGCGCAAGAAAAATCCAGTGCTAAAGCACAAGTCCAGCAAGAAATAGTCAGTGCGCTCGCAAATGAAGCAGTGCCGATTAAAAAAGCCCTTGAAGAGTCGGAAAAGCTGTTGGAGCCAACTAATTTCGAAGCAGTGGTTGATGAGATTAGTGGTGATTTAGACGCGCTTCAGGACTATCTAAAAAATAGTGTGTTTTATGCGGCTGGATTTATCACTTATTGTAATCAAGAGTTGGAGCGCATTCGCAATCGATTTAAAGAAATGGAAGACAATGATAGGCAGTGGATAGGCATTATTCGAACGACTGTTAAGTATGAGAGAAATCCCAATATTCCTTATAATATTGCCCATACCCGTCGGGATTTTCGTATGCGTAGAGAAATTGCTCTGGAGATTAAAGAGGTGCGGGAAACGTGTGCAAATGTATTCTAAGTTATTGTAAATAAAGTAACAATAAATAAAATACCAAGCCGGTCGGAGTTTGCAGCTCCGATCGAAATGTTTGAAGGCTTCGGCAGTTTACCTTGTCTGGGTAAAACGGGCTTGCAAAGCCCGTCATGCATCAAAGCAG
>CANNNN010000260.1 GCA_947506075.1 Methylococcaceae bacterium | reverse complement strand
TTTCGGATGTTCGACGGCTTATCGCTGAAGCCGGACTTAATGAAGATTTTGATAGGGTTTGCCCCAAACCTGGCAAACCCACGAAAAATTCGCTGGTAGCCGTATTGCTGCGCATGGTGGCTTGATGATTTTTTAGGAAACTTCAGTCTTTCAACTTAATACAAGCAAACTATGTGCCGTAATCCGACATTGGGTTTTCCTGCGGCTGAAGGCTAAAATAAAAATACCTTACGCACTGAAATGGTGCGCTAGACGTCGCCCTTTACAGTAGAATGAACCATAACAGTGCAAGATCAAGAGCGACAGACTAACGTTAAAAAGCATTGTTCCTTTCACAGATAGTCTTTCGCCATCCCCGTCTTTGTTGGCCTAAAAAATGCTTTATAACCTGTAACTCACTTAAGCTTAATGACCCGTAAGAAAACCATGTATAAACGTATACTTGAGAATCTCAATACCGCAATATTGTTATTTGATCGCAACCTAAGCCTCACCTACCTTAATTCTGCCGGTGAAATCCTGCTGGCCGACAGCTCCCGCCACCTGGTAGGTCTTTGCGCTACTGAATTATTCAAGTCCTCCGATCCCGCCTTGCTGATAAATTTACAGCAATGCCAGACCATGGCCGAACCGTTGCTGGACCGTGAACTGATCCTGGAACGCATGAACCACAGCCTGACAATCAACTTTAGCGCTACACCCTTATTACAGGATGAACAAGTACATGAGATCCTGGTCGAATTACAACAAGTCGACAATCACCTGCGTATCTCCAAGGAAGAGCGTTTACTGAGCCAGCAGAATACCGCCAGGTTGCTGGTCAGGGGCCTGGCGCATGAAATCAAGAATCCGCTGGGCGGCTTGCGCGGCGCCGCGCAATTGCTGGATCTGGAATTGGATAATCCGGAACTCAAGGATTATACCCGGATCATCATCGCCGAATCCGACCGCCTGCAAGGCTTGATGGATAAGATGCTGGGACCCAACAAACTGCCCAATAAAAAAGCCATCAATATCCACGAAGTACTGGAGCGGGTCAGACAGCTGGTTCAAGCAGAAGGAAACGCCGGCCTGACGATTAAATCCGATTACGATCCCAGTATTCCCGAGCTACTGGCCGATAAAGATCAAATGATCCAGGCCATTTTAAATATTGCCAAAAATGCCGTTCAGGCGCTGAATGGCATAGGCAATATCCTCCTGAAAACCCGTATCCACCGGCAAGTGACGCTCGGTCGCAAACGTTATAAATTGGCGGTAAAGTGCGACATCATCGATGACGGCCCGGGCATCCACGCCGATATGATGAACCAGATATTCTATCCGATGATTACCGGTCGAGCAGATGGCACAGGCCTGGGCTTATCGATAGCCCAGGCGCTAATCAACCAGCATAATGGTTTAATTGAATGCAGCAGCGAGCCCGGCAACACGGTGTTCTCCATTTTTCTACCAATTATTACGCCAGGGGAGAACAGCAATGACTAAGCCCGAAACCGTCTGGGTCATTGATGACGACAAATCGATACGCTGGGTCGTGGAAAAAGCCCTGCAAAAAGCGGACATCATCACCCGAAGTTTTTCCGGCGCGGCCGAGCTGCTAAGCGCCTTGCAGAACGATTTACCTGATGCGCTGATTACCGATATTCGTATGCCCGGCATGGACGGACTGGAATTGTTGGACAAGCTGCAACTGAGTCATCCGAAGCTGCCGGTTATCGTAATGACCGCGCATTCCGATCTGGAAAGTGCGGTCTCGGCCTTCCACGGCGGCGCTTTTGAATATCTGCCCAAACCGTTCGACATTAGAGAAGTCGTCGACCTGGCTCACCGAGCCTGTATTCATAGCAGGCAGCAGCAAGCGACAGACCAGCAAACGGAAACAACCGAACAATCTACGCCGGAAATCATTGGCGAAGCGCCTTCTATGCAGGAGGTATTTCGCGCTATAGGAAGATTGGCCCGGTCGCACATCACCGTATTGATCAACGGCGAATCGGGCACAGGCAAGGAATTGGTCGCCAAAGCCCTGCACAGGCATAGCCCCAGAGCAGGCAATCCGTTCATCGCACTGAATATGTCAGCCATCCCCAAAGATCTGATGGAATCGGAACTGTTCGGCCATGAAAAAGGCGCGTTTACCGGCGCCCAGGCCCGCCGCGCCGGACGCTTTGAACAAGCCGATCGCGGCACCCTGTTTCTCGATGAAATCGGCGACATGCCCGCTGAACTCCAAACCCGGCTATTGCGGGTGCTTGCGGACGGCGAGTTTTATCCGGTCGGCTCCTATGCCTCGGTTAAAGTCGATGTACGTATTATTGCCGCCACCCACCAGAACCTTGAAACGCTGGTAGAGCAGGGGCGCTTTCGGGAAGATTTATTCCATCGCTTGAACGTGATTCGCATCCATATTCCGCCACTGCGTGAACGCAAACAGGACATACCGTTGCTGCTGCGTCATTTCTTAAATCAGGCCGCAGCTGAGTTGAACACGGAAATTAAACTATTAAAACCCGATGCCGAGGCTTTTTTAAGCACCCTGGACTGGCCGGGCAATGTCAGGCAACTGGAGAACAGCTGTCGCTGGCTGACCGTGATGGCAGCCGGCCGTGAAGTTCATCTGCATGATCTGCCACCCGAGTTGCTCAATATCACCGCAGAAAAAAATATCACCGAAACCGGCTGGGAAGCCTTATTAAGGAACTGGATAGACCAGCAGTTATTACTGCATTCTCATGTGGAGCATGGGCAGGAGGGGGAAATCGCCAAACAAGTCATCCCGGCTGTTGAAGGCATCTTAATTAAAGCGGCACTGAACTTCACCCACGGAAAACGCCATGAAGCGGCTATTTTACTGGGCTACGGCAGAAACACCCTGACCCGTAAAATCCAGGAGCTGGGCATATGATATTTTCGTACATCCATAAAACCGGCAACTTTTCATTAGCTACAGCAACATTCAGAATCAGATAAGTCGAAGCCGGCCAGCGGTTTGTAACCCCGACCGGCTTCGGCAAGCAGACACATTATTAATCAAACGTTCACTTCGCCGCCGCTTAACGAAGCACTTAGCATGCGTCCCCCACCCCACTCTAACCGGGACCAAGCCTATAAATCAAACGGCTGCACATCGCCCGGTTTGCGCAGCATTTTATTGACTTCGTCCAGATGCAACTCTTCTCCGACTATCATGTCTCGGGCATATTCCTCCAGCAGCACTGAACTGCCTTCAACGGCTTTCAGCAGTTCAAAATAGGCAGCTATCGAGGCTTTTTCGTGTTCCAGGCTCTCTCGTAGAATATCGCCAATATCATGTTTGGCAGTTTCTAACAAGGGACCGATCTTCAGTGACGGATGCCCGCCCAACAAGGTCACCAATTCACCGGCTTTATGCGCATGAGCAAGGCTCTCGTCCGCATTGCCCTTAAGCCAGGACACAATAGGAATACGATTATAGCCATAAACCATCAGCGAGTAATGTGTGTAGCGAACCACCCCCGCCAATTCAAGTTCCATAATTTTGTTAAGAATCTCTACCGCCTTTTGCTTTTCTTGATCGTTCATGTCGCCTCTCCAGTTGTTTAAAAATACGCCACTATGGTTAGTTCAGCTAGCCATCCTTATCTTGATTATGATGAACAATACCGCTTTTTCTTTAACGAAGCTTGAGTATAAACAGTGTGTTTTGGATAGACAACTCATCATGCAGAATCAGCCATGGCTATCCTCAGCATTTTTATACGGCTATCATCTAAGGATATGCCTGATAGCGGTTTTTCAGTTATAATCCCCGACTTTTATTGCCCAAGAGCCTTAAGCCGTGTCCAGCATAAACAAAGACTTATCTACTTTCCAGGGACTTATCCTGGCTTTACAGGAATACTGGTCAGC
>CANNNN010000259.1 GCA_947506075.1 Methylococcaceae bacterium | reverse complement strand
GGTTGCTTCAGAACAGAAACTTATGCGCTGGCTTATTGCCGAATATCGAGCTACCTGCAAACGATGGCGAACAAAGGTTATAACCCGCTTATTGCCGTTCAAATGGCATTGGCTGGCGAATTGGGGACTATACCGGGCGAGTAGTTACGATCTATTTTGATAATAACGCCCAAGAAAAGGCACTGTTGCGTTTCCAGTACGCGCTGGTGCATAACGGCCATATGTTATTGGGATCAAGTGAGTCATTGGGTACCCGTCAGCGTGATTTCAGCGTGACTGATAGTAAAAACAAAATCTATCGTGTTTTGCGTCCTGTTTCCTTACCGCTGGATCTGAATCGTGGCTCGCAGGGCGGACGTGCTGCAACACGGAAAGCAACGACTTCCATACGCCATGACCGTCAAGTCAATTCCGAAGCCGGGGTGATTGAATCGGGCCAAGCTATTTTGCTGAAAAGTTACGCGCCGCCAGCACTACTGGTCAATGAAGACCGGCAACTGGTGCATGTCTATGGCGATGCGCAGCGCTTCATGCAAATCCCCACCGGCACGGTCAGCCTGGAGGTATCGAAATTATTGATAGGCAAGTTGGCACCGGTTGGTGTTGCCCTGTTTCACAAAGCTATTAAAGAAAACGTCCAATTCCGTTCTGAAGTGATTTTGACCGATCCGGGTAAGGGCTTAACTGAACATGTTCGCTTGACGGTACGTCCTGTAGAAGTTGCTCCTGGGCAGGAACGCTTTTTCCTGCTGTCCTTCGATGTGGAGTTACTTTCCGAAACCAATCGCCTAGGAACCGATGTGATTGATGTATCGGAAGTTTCCAATGAGCGCATTCAAAATCTGGAGCGCGAACTGGCGGTCATGCGCGATAGTTTACAGGCGACCATTGAAGAACTGGAAACGTCAAATGAGGAATTACAGGCCACCAACGAAGAGCTGATGGCATCGAACGAAGAACTGCAAAGCACTAATGAAGAATTACAGTCAGTGAACGAAGAGCTTTACACCGTTAATGCTGAAAATCAGGAAAAGATTGAAATTCTGAATCGCGTTAATTCCGATCTCGACAATATGACCCGCGCCGCATTAATTCCTACCGTATTTGTCGACGCGAGTCTGAATCTTACTCGCTTTACTCCGGAAGCAGCCAATATTTTCCGCTTCAGGGAAGGAGATATTAACCGTCCGATTGACGATTTTGCTCACGGCATGGATTATCCCGATTTCATGTCTGATCTGCGCCGCACGTTGAGTACCGCACAGGTTATAGAGCGTGAGGTAAAAGCATTGGACTCCAACAATTGGTATTTAGTCCGCATCCTGCCTTATATCGACAAGCCACGTAATATCAGCGGGGCCGTCATGACGTTCTTCGACATTACCATGCTGAAAGATGTACAGCGTTTGCAGAGCATTCTGGATTCTTTGCCAGAGCATATCGCCGTGCTTGATCCGGAGGGGCAAATTACCCTGATCAACCAAGCGTGGCGTGCATTTGCCGAGAACAACGGTGATCGTGGTTTGGTGTTCAGTGGTATTGGCTCTAATTATTTTGATGTTTGCCGTGTTGAAGACGGCCCAGATTCCCAAGTCGCAAATCAAGTTAGTGATGGTATTCGCAAAGTATTGCATAACGAACTACCGGCATTTTCAATCAAATATCCTTGCCATTCGCCGAAGGAGCAACGCTGGTTTTTAATGCATGCCGCACCGGTGCATCATGCAGCTGGGGGAGTGGTGGTGAGCCACGTGAATATTACTAATTGGGTTGAAGGGGATTTTAAATGAACGACCTGTATAGCAAGCCAAGAAAGTCTTATTCGTCCGATGAACAAATTCGCAGAACTGCACTTGAAGCCCTGCGCAGGGGGGATTTTGATTTTGCGCTCAAAGCGGTAGAGCGAGGTGAAGCGAGCATTCCGGAAATGGTTGAAGACCTGAAGATTTATCAGGCTGAGCTTGAAGTGCAAAATGATGAGTTAAGACAAGCACAGTTTAGAAGCGATCTGGCAATTCAGCGGTTTACTAAACTATTTTCATTTTTGCCATTACCTGCCTTGGTGATTGATGAGATGGGTGTCGTGAGCGATTGCAATGATATGGCAGAGCGGTGTTTTAAGCTTAATCGTAAAGTATTTTACAATTATTTTTTTCCCCGTCTTCTAAAAAAGGAAGAGCACAGTCGCCTCCGTCGAGCTATCGAACAAGCAAAAGATTTAGGTGAAAGCGCGATTTTTGAAGTCGCTATGAAGTCAGTGGATACGGTGGATTCGGTCTTATTCATCGCAGACATTCACCTGTCTTTACTGCCCAGCGAGGTTTCTTCCACGCCCTTGTTTGCCGTCATCGTTATCAACCAAACCGAAAACTTAGCACAACGTGCGTCGCTTGAGGCGAGTCGTCGCCATTTCATGGCCTACTTTGACTCATCTCCGGTCGGCATGGCTTCCACTAACCTGAAAAAAGACTGGATCGAAGTCAATGATCGCTTGTGTGACATGTTGGGATACAGCCGCCAGCAGTTGCTGGATATGACTTGGCTGGAACTAACCCATCCGGATGATATTGAGTCCGATATTGCCTGTTTTGAGCGCATGTTAGGCAATGAAATAGACGGTTATGATTTGGATAAACGGTTTATCCGGCTGGATGGATCGTTACTTGAAGCGCATATGGCAGTGCATTGTGTGCGCAATGATACCGGGGAGGCCGATTATTTCGTAGCCATTATTAAGAGTATTGCGGAGCGCAAAAGGATTGAGCGAGATCTGTTGATACGTGATGAAGAACTGAGTAATCAAGCGCTGAATTTGCGTGAACGGGTCAAAGAGTTGGCGGCGATTTATGCGATAGCACGTGCTGCCCAACAAGCCGAAACACGGCAACTATTTTTTGATGAAGTATTGCAGAGTCTTCCTTATGGCATGCTTTATCCCGAAGACGTGTACATTGGTATTATATTTAAAGGCCAGAAGATCTCCTCGTCGGCTTGCAACAAACCTGTCGACCAACTGTCCAGCCAGATCTTGGTAAAGAAAGTAGTGCTGGGTGAATTGATAGTGGGTTATATCCAGTCTCATGCCCGGATTGATATCGGTCCGTTTTACAAAGAAGAACAAGATCTTGTAAATGGCGTAGCTGATTTGATCGGTCGTTACATTGAGCGTAGTGACCATGAAAAAGAACGCTCTCTTACCATGCAACGCCATTCTGCATTATTGGATCTAACGGCTCAAGCTGATAATTTGGGCGATGTTGATTTTTTAAGGCATGTATTGGATCAAGCGGAAACCTTGACACAAAGTAGTATGGCTTATGCGCACTTTGTAAACGACGATCAGAAATCACTTTCGCTGGGCACCTGGTCCTCCAGAACATTGATGCAGGGCAACAACGTGTCTGATAATAACTATCCCCTTTCTGGAATGGATAATTGGACTGACTGTTTCCGTGAGAAAAAATGGATCATCCATAATAATTGTCCTGCATTGCACCACCGGCAAGAATTACCCGGCAGTCGTGCCGAGTTGCTACGACATATGGTCGTGCCGGTTATGCGGGGTAATAAGGTCGTCATGCTTGTCGGCGTGGTTAACAAACCAACCGACTACTACACTGGTGATTTGGCCTTGCTGGAAATGCTGGCTAACAACTGCTGGACATTGTTACAGAAAAATAAGAGCCAGCGTCGCCTGGAACTCGATGCCGAGGTATTCCGCATTAGCCGTGAAGCAGTGGTGATCACCGATATGGGTAGCAAAATATTGTCGATTAATGACGCCTTTACCCATATCACCGGCTACACCGAAAGCGAGGCAATTGGCCAAACACCGAGTTTCCTCAAGTCTGGAAAACAGTCCGACATATTTTATAAGCAAATGTGGGCTCAAAT
>CANNNN010000258.1 GCA_947506075.1 Methylococcaceae bacterium | reverse complement strand
TGGCCGGCTGGACTATCTTTTTTGAACCGAACGCCTTGTGCTGGGTGCTGATGCCGGAAACCCTGGAAGGCTTGTGGAAGCAGCGAGTTCGCTGGGCGCAGGGCGGAACCGAAGTGTTGCTGCGTTATTTTTATGAGCTGTTTCGCTGGTCGTCGCGCGGCATGTGGCTGTTATACGGCGAATGTTTGATCAGCATCGTCTGGGCGTTTTTGATACTCGTGCATCTGCTTTACACCCCTGTGGAATTGTTTACCGAATCGACCAATGAATCCTTGCACGATCTTAGTCCTAGCTGGACCAGCATGTTGTTGAGTTTGACCTGTTTGATACAATTCGGCGTCAGCCTGTTCATTGATGCGCATTATGAATCCCGTACTGGCGGTGTCGCGCGCTATTATTACTGGATGGTCTGGTATCCGATCGTGTATTGGCTTATCAACGTCGGCACGACCATCGTCGGCTCAATTCGGGCGATAAGAAAGAAGCGCGGGCAACGCGCAATATGGGTCACCGTAGACAGAGGCTTACGCTAGTAATGAAGGATTACATAATTAATACTCCGCAGTTACAGAGTCTGAAAAAACGGATAAGCGCTTTATTTGTCTGGGCAATTTGCTGGGTGATGTGGATTTACTTGCTGATCCCCTTGGTCACGCTAAGCAGTTGGGTGCTGGGTGATAAAAAGATGATCAATGAAATGCGCTGGTTTGGCGGATACAAAAGCCTGCTGGAGCTGATGGAGATTTACGTTGCGACCCTGCTGGTCATGGTTGCGCTATGGTTCTGTTGGATTATCTATCGCTTTTTACGGAGCAGGGTGGTACTGCCGTCGGCTCATAAAATTGTTAGCGATCAGGAGTTGTGTGTGTTTTATCAAGTCAAAAACGATGAATTACAACAATGCCGAAATGCAGCAGTGGTTACCGTTTATTTTGACGATCATGGGCATATCGTTCAGCTTGAGCCGCATATTGAGCGGTAGTTTTCAAGTTGTCGGTCTTTCGTGAAATAAGGCGCTGTTTTGTAATGTTTTTGCCAGTAAATAAGAGGTATCGATATGTCGAAAGTATCCTTTCCCTTGTCCAAGGTCTACGGCCTGCTTGAGCCGGGGCCGGTTGTTCTGGTTACCACTGCCAAAGTCTGCCGAACGAAGATCATGACGCTATCGTGGCACATCATGCTGGAATTTGAGCCACCGCTGGTTGGTTGCGTGATCAGTAACGGGAAACTTCAGTTTCGATATTTTGACGGCAACTCGGGAATGCGTGATCAATATTCCAACGGTAGAGCTGGCTAAACAGGTGGTGGACTGTGGGAATAGTTCTGGACGAACGATCGATAAGTTCAAGGCGTTTGGTCTCACGCCGGTGTTCGCCTCATGCATTGGGTCGCCACTTATCGACGAATGCTATGCCAATCTTGAATGCAAAGTCGTTGATCAGAAGAAGGTTGCCAAATACAATTTTTTTATCCTTGAGCTTGTCAAAGCCTGGAGAGACTTAGAGAAGGGACATCCAAAGACGATTCATCATCGTGGTGAAGGCATGTTTATGGTTACTGGTGTGGAAATCTATTTGCCATCCAAAATGAAATAACTAATCCAGCCATTCAATAATATGGTCTTCAAGATCATCAATTTCGGATTCTTTCATCGCATAACTACGGATTGAAATGCCGGCGTCCTGAACGCTGTCAGGCCTTTTTGAACGAAGCGGATGCCATACTGGAAGCTCTTCGCCGTCGTTTAATAAGCGGTAAGCGCAGGTTGATGGCAGCCAATGATAATTGGCAATGTCGAGTTGTCTAATGTCCAGGCATTCTGAGACTATTTGAATGCGTTCGGTATAACGAGTGCAGCGACAAGTATCCAGGTTAAGCAGGTTGCAGGCTGCGCTGGTAAAGTAGATCTCGCCGGTGTCTTCGTCTTCCAGTTTGTGCAAACAGCATTTTCCGCAGTTATCGCATAAGGACTCCCATTCTTCGGTAGACATTTCGGCTAGTTTTTTGGTTTTCCAAAAGTTCATTGGAGAGTTCTCATGAATCTAAGTAGCGATTATTTGGTGGATTCATTCTTGGACATTACTAAGTAAGTTCCAAACCGGGTTGATGCTCTCAGGCAGTGTGCCAAGTCTGCCCAACTCTACCCACGGATTGGCTGGATTGTGAAAATCTGAGCCGACCGATCCGGCCAGTTCAAAGCGCGTTGCGTAAGCGGCCACCGTCCTTATTTCATCGGCATTATAACGGCCTGTTACGACTTCTATGCCCAGTCCTCCTGCTTGCTTGAAGGCCGTTAACAGACGTTTCATCCAGCTGGCAGTCAACTTGTAGCGTAAAGGATGCGCCAGTACTGCAACGCCGCCGGATCCAGTAATCCAGTTTACCGCCAGTTCCAGATCAGACCAGGTTGTAGATACAAAAGCGGCCTTGCCTGCGCCCAGATAGCGGTCAAACGCTTCCTGCTGGGTGGATACATGGAATTGTGACAGCAGAAAATCGGCAAAATGACTGCGGGTGATCATGCCTTCTCCGGCGGCTTTTTTGACGGCTTCCAGTGCGCCAGGGATGCGTTTTTTCTCCAGTTTTTCGGCAATTTTTTCGGCGCGTTCCATGCGCATGACTTGCAGGTTGAAAGTCGCTTCGCGTAGCGGCGGATAATCAGGATTAATCCCTAACCCTACGATATGAAAACATTTATTCTGCCAGCTGGCTGATAGTTCTATGCCGGGGATTAAGTGGATACCTGTAGCTTTTGCCTCGCGCTGAGCTTCGCTAATGCCGGAGACGGTGTCGTGATCGGTTAAAGCCAGTGAGGTCACGCCGTGTTCATGGGCACGCCGCACTAATTCGGTCGGCGATAAAGCGCCGTCGGAGGCGGTGGAGTGGCAGTGTAGATCGTAGTTTTCAGTCATAGATATTCAGATGTAAGATCATTTTCAATTATTTTTTTGATGGCGATTGGCACATTGGTAATTCTTTTAATTATTTTTGTGGATGAAATGATTTTTCTAGGATTATTGGTATTCACCATAAAGTTTTGCATAAAGGCCGTTTGATCTGAGTAAGGTTTCATGTCGTCCATGTTCGCAGATTTTACCTTGTTCAAAGACATAAACATGGTCTGCCTGTTTAACGGCGCTCAGGCGGTGGGCGATAATAATGGTGGTACGGTCTTTTAAAAATTCGGTCATCGCTTGATGCAATTTGTGCTCTGTTTCGCTGTCTAGCGCCGAGGTCGCTTCATCCAGTATCACCACTTTGGGCTCGGCAACGATCATCCGGGCAATGGCCATGCGTTGGCGCTGGCCTCCTGAAAGCCTCATGCCCAGTCGTCCGACGATGGTATCCAGTCCTTGAGCCAGATCCTGCACGACATCATTTAATTGCGCAATAGCCAAGGCCTTCCATAAGGCCGCATCGGTAGCTGGTTTGCCCAGAGTAAGATTGGCCCGGATGGTATCATTAAAAAGCACAGGATGTTGCAACACAGTGACGACATTTTCCCTGACCACTTCCAGGCCGATGCGGTCGATTGCGACCTCGTCGAAATAAATCTGGCCCTGGTCGGGTGGGTAGAGGCCGATCAGGGTTTGTATTAACGTCGATTTGCCGCCGCCACTCGCACCCACCAGCGCAACTTTTTCTCCTGCTTTAATTTTTAACTGTAGGCCGTCGAGAATTTTTTCATCGCTATAGCTGAAATGCAGGTTCTCTACGCGCAAGGAAACGGTTTTTTTATTTAAAAAAGGATTTTCCAGGTGTGGATAATGGGGTTCCTGCTTCAGTGAATTAAGCCGGTTGATGCGGATTAAGGCGGCCTTGGCTGCATAAAACGCATATTGGATACTTAAAATTTCCTGCACCGGAGCCATCATAAACCAAAGATAGCCAAAAACC
>CANNNN010000257.1 GCA_947506075.1 Methylococcaceae bacterium | reverse complement strand
GGGCTGTCTGGGCAGGATGGCAGTTGCTTTTCTGTTACGGGCTTAGCCTGAGTTCCTGAACTTAATGTCATAACAATAATATAAAAAAGGATTTTAAATGTCATCAGTGTAACTCATCAAAATGATATGCGAATGTAAACCTGAAAATCTTAATTCCGCCCCCATGCTACTTCGAGGTACGCGCCCAGAGAAACATTACCTTTAGAAATGATTTATTTTCCATGAAATGAGGATTATCATACTTAAACAATAGGTTTTTGTTAACCGCATTCTTCCTCGTTCCATCGAATACGGTTTAATCACAGTATTTCAAGCTTTGGGGGCTGTCATGTATTTAAATAAATGTTTGTTAAAACCGGCATTCGCGATAGCAGATACTGCCGATGAAATCAAAGGCGGCGCCGAGCAGTGTAACTTTCAAATAGCGAGTAATTTAGACGCCGGAAAAGCTAGGCTGATTAATATCCTGTCACAATTTCCCGCCACCGCATTATGGTTACTCTATAACTACGAAGCAAACGATGCCAAGCCTGTGCAGCAGGAATCAGATCTGACAATTACTTTAGCAACCATTAAACACCATTTCTTGCTGGCAAGCCTGGCCTATTCAGGCAGTGGTTTAAATTATCAGGCAGTTACCGTTGATAAACAGTCATTAACCGAGATTCTGCAGACCTTTCCATTTTCATTGGAAGACTTGTTACTGCTGACTGAACTGCTTATTTATGCATTCAAGACCGGTAGCGATTGCTCTGAAGTCGCCAACAATCATTCCAATTTGGTGGCCAAACGACTGGAAGGCTCAAGTCGCTGCGACAAGTTAAAACTGCCTGATATAATGACAAGCCTGCGCAACCATCGTTTCGATCAGCAATTTCTGTTTTTGTCAGCTGCCGATATGCAAACCATGGTGACGGAGATGATTTTTGCTGAACATCTGTGGTTAAGCTCAAGACAGGCCTTGGCCGAGACAAATTCAGGCCTGGTTTTATACCTGGCCAACCAGTACAAGTCTGGTTTTTTAGACTTTGACGACCTGGTACAGGAAGGACAAACCGGCTTATTAAGGGCTATCGACAAATTTGATTACCGCTTGGGTTTTCAATTTTCGACCTATGCGGCTTACTGGATCAAACAGGCCATGTCTCGGGCCCTGTCCCGCTGCGAAAGAGTCGTTCGAGTGCCTTGTGGGCAAGTTGCCAATATCCATAAAGTACTGCGTGCCAAAAGCGAGTTATTTGCTAAAACGGGTAAGGAACCGTCGATTAAGGAATTAGTCGAATACTCCAAAATACCAGCGGATGAAATCGATGACCTGCTATGCGTTTCCCAAACAGCCATATCGCTGGAAAATTCTGATGCCGAGGACGAATCCTTGGCACCGCTGGATTCATTAGAGCAGCAGATTTTTGCAGCTCCGATACAAAAAATAGCGCAATCCGAGCTTAAAACCTGGATAGGCAAAGCGATTAAAATTCTTGATCCGCGAGAATTAAAGGTTATTAGTTGTCATTTTGGCCTCAACACCGATAATGAAATGACTTTACAGGAAATTGGCGCAGAACTTCACTTAACCAGAGAACGGGTTAGACAAATTCAAGTGATGGCACTGAAAAAAATAAAACTCAGTTATGGTGAGCAACTAATGAGTTTTTTATGATTGATGCTCGTTATTTACTCGACTGCCGGTCATGGCCGTTGTAACCAGGAGATATAGATGAAGATGAAGAAGTATTTTTTTAATGTTCTGATTTTCGGCATCATTGTTGCCGGAGCCTATTTAATCTACGACCGCATAAAAGCCACGCCGCCGATAGAAGATACCCTGGCTTATTCGGAGTTTATCAACAAGGTCAAGCATGGCCAGGTCGAGCGCGTGGAAGTATCCGGTCAACAGATTGGCGTTCGCACCTCAGACGGTCAAAATTATCAGACGTTTAATCCCGGGGATGGGCATTTGATTGACGATCTGTTAAGCGCCGGCGTTCAGATAAGAACAGTGCCGCCGGAGCAGGAAACCTTGCTGATGAAGATCTTTATCTCGTGGTTTCCGATGCTGTTAATGATACTGGTATTTATCATTTACATGCGCAGAACTCAGGGCGGAATGGGCGGCAACAGTTTTGGCAAGAGCAAGGCCAAAATGCTTGAAGAAGACAAAATGACCATCACCTTTAGCGACGTCGCCGGTTGCGAGGAAGCCAAAGAAGAGGTAGCCGAATTGGTCGATTTTCTGGCCGACCCACAGAAGTTTCAAAAACTGGGTGGACAAATACCGCGCGGTATTTTGATGGTCGGTCCTCCTGGAACCGGTAAGACCCTTATCGCCAGAGCCATTGCCGGTGAAGCGGGTGTTAAGTTCTTTACCATTTCAGGCTCGGATTTTGTCGAAATGTTTGTCGGTGTAGGCGCGTCCAGAGTCAGGGACATGTTTGTTCAGGCTAAGGAACACGCCCCCTGTATCATTTTTATCGACGAGATTGATGCGGTCGGCCGCCAGCGCGGCGGAGCAGGCATGGGCGGGGGCAATGACGAACGGGAACAAACCCTCAATCAATTACTGGTGGAAATGGACGGCTTTAACGGTAACGAAGGCGTAATCGTAATTGCCGCCACCAACCGCGCCGATGTCTTGGATAAAGCCTTACTCAGACCGGGACGTTTCGATCGTCAGGTCAACGTCGGTTTGCCCGATGTGCGCGGTCGCGAACAAATTCTGGCTGTGCATATCAAAAAAGTACCCGCTGCGGCCGATGTGCAATTGAAATACCTCGCCCGAGGCACACCCGGCTTTTCGGGTGCCGATCTTGCCAATGTGATCAATGAAGCCGCATTGTTTGCCGCCCGCTCCAACAAGCAGCAAGTCAGCATGAGCGACCTTGAAAAAGCTAAGGATAAAATCCTGATGGGCGCCGAACGGCATACCATGGTCATGACCGAAGAAGACAAATTGTTAACTGCCTACCATGAAGCGGGGCATTGTATCGTCGGACAAACCTCCCCCGATCATGACGCGGTGTACAAAGTCAGCATCATGCCCAGAGGAAGGGCTCTGGGCATCACGATGTTCCTGCCCGACCGGGATCAATACAGTGCCAGCAAACGCAAACTGGAAAGCCAGATTGCCAGTCTGTTCGGCGGCAGGATTGCGGAACTGATGATTTACGGCGGCGACAGGGTCACCACCGGCGCATCGAACGATATTGAGCGCGCCACCGAATTGGCCCGCAACATGGTTACACGCTGGGGCTTTTCGGAAAAGCTAGGCCCCCTGGTCTATGGCGAGGAAGGCGGAAGGCCGTTTATGGGCCATCCTGGCGCGCCGGGCAGCACCGTATCCGAGAATGTAGCTCAGATCATTGATGAAGAAATACGCTCCGTGATAGACCGCAACTATCAGCGTGCTGAAACCATTTTGCAGGAAAACATCGGCATCCTGCACAAAATGGCCGATGCACTGATGAAATGGGAAACTATCGACCGCTTGCAGATTGAAGATCTAATGGCCGGCAAAGATCCAAGACCGCCTGTCGAAGACGAGGATTTACAAGTAAGCAAACCTTCGGAGCCTAGCGATGACTTGAAAGACAACACGGATAAAAAAGTGCTTAAAGGAAGTACCCATAAACCTGCCGGGCAGATTTGATAAGTTATTCCATTTATCCTAACCAGAGCACATTTGATGACCTCAGTAAACCGTAACAAAAACAATCTGTTTTCACCGATAAGTCTAGGGAGCCTTGCACTACCCAACCGTATCATCATGGCTCCCTTGACCCGCAACAGAGCTGGCGAAGACAATGTGCCCCAGGACATCAATGTGGAATACTACCGTCAACGCGCCAGCGCCGGTTTGATTATCAGCGAAGGCAGCCAAATATCGGCTTGCGGCATCGGCT
>CANNNN010000256.1 GCA_947506075.1 Methylococcaceae bacterium | reverse complement strand
TAACTATTTGAATAAAGATGATTTTACTTTTAACGGCTATCGAATTTCATAATAGCAGTACGTCCCTGACGCTAGAATTAATGAATTTAGCCTTCCGCTAATTTTAAGCCATTGTTTTTATTCAGACCCTAAGTCAGACAGACTCCTAGATAGACTAATTGTCTGTTTTTAAAAATAATCGCAATCGCTTTTAGCTGCGTAGGCGTACCCAACACCATCAGCAAAATAAGCACAGGATAACAAATCACCTTAACTGTTTTTTCTATTCCAACCGGCAAATAAGCGATACAAATAAACAGCAGCACGACACAGCCCAGCCAGGCCGTAATAGGCATCTGACGAATTCGGCTCATGATGTCATCGGATAACAGGGCACAGCAACAACCGGTCAGCAGGAAAATAAAATACATCAGATATTCGCCGACAAACGGATGACCCGCTTGACTCAGTAACGTCGAACCAATGCCCAGACAGCCTATTAAAATGCCAAAACGCGAGCTGTTATTAATAATAAGCGGCGCAAACAGGATCAGCAGCGGAAAAACCAGATAGAACTGCTCCTCATAAGCCAGCGACCAGGTATGCCCGGCAAACCATGAGCAACCTTCCGGAAATGGCATATTACATAGAAATGTTGCCGAGGTGAGCACCTGTAGCGGTGAAATCTCAATAACGTCAACTGCGGCCAGCAGCAAAAGGCTGCATAGATACAACCAAAGTGGCGGAATAATCCGGTAAAAGCGGCGCACATAAAACGCAGGCAAACAAATTACGCCAGTCCTGTTTTTTTCTGCAACAAGACCGGAACAGATCACAAAACCGCTGATCACAAAAAAGATCAAGACCCCCAACTCACCCAGTCTATCAAGCTGATTCAGATAAGGCTTCAAAACGCTCACCTTTAATCCGCTATAAACAAGGACATGTGACTGAATGACCAGCACAACGGCCACGAACCGCCAGACATCAATATAATCAATTCTTGCTGGGGCTACTTCGTTATTGCTGTTGCTCAAGGTTACTTATCTTCTTTTAAAATGATGGGGCGCACTAAAATCCCCACTTTATGCGGAGTCAGTTTTTTTTGACGGTGTTTTGACAATATAGCTTTTACCGGATTAGCTATGCTAAACGATTTCTTATTCAGAAAAATTCAATCATCATGATTAAATTTTGTTAGGTGACCGACTGCTCCTGCTGGTGCAGAGCCAGATTGCTTTGAATGATCGTCTTGTGCGCTTCCGAAATAGCCAGCATGATCAATCGATTGTCGCGACGCATCAGATAGCTGATCAAGGCATCCAGCAAGTCGTCATCAACTTGCTCGGGAGAGTAGTTCTTTGAAAAAAATTCTAGATTCTCATGGTTATTAACTGTCACTTTTAGTACCGAAAGTTGATAGTCAATTTCGACTTTAAAACTAACCGGAATTTTTCTTTTGATGGTAAAACTGGCACGCTCAATAGCGGACGCTTCACTTTGAGTTTTCCAGGTGAAAGCCAGCCTCCTGACGTGCAAAAAGGCAACCTCCGCCTCAATCAGCCGCTTGGATTCCAACGTATAGGTAAAATCACCCTCTGCCGCACAAAAAAAAGTCACGTTAACTTGCATAAGACGGTTATAGTCAGCCAAGCCGCTATAACCGTCGGTATTGATCTTGTAGTCTTTCTGCGACAACTCACCAAATTGCGGATACCGAGAACTGTAGCTATTGATCAGAATGGGTTCTTCGAGAAAATTAAGATGCTTGACCGTCTCATTCAGGCAATCATAAAAATATTGTATTTTCGGTAACAGCTCTGATTGATAAATACTCTCAAGATTCTGCCGGGTAGATTCCTGCTGAAGTTGCGCGGCTTTTTTCTGATCCGCTTTCTGTCGTAACTCATCCAGAATACTCATCTGTCTACCCTAAAAACCGCCTAAGCTGCAAGCAAGAAATACCAGCCGCTGCTTAAGCATACCAATGAAAACAGATAGTTAATTCGCTTCCCGGCACTGAGACCCAGGATGCAACCGGCCAGACAGATCGCCAGACTCATCAGCATTAATGCCGAGAAATACAATACTGCGCTTGACTCAGCAGGAATTTCTGCGGCATGCACATAGCCGTGAAATATGGCAAAAAACGATGCCCCCAGAAAGAGTATTTTTGAACGTTGCTGCTGATTGAGGCTGACCAGCAAGCCAAAAACCAACAACGATACAGCGATAAATGATTCAACAAACGGTATCTGCACCCCTAGAGCATTAAGAAAAGCGCCTGTTGCCATCAATGCCAGAAAAACAACGGGTAATGCAAACATGAATTTACCGCCTTGCTTAACGGCAATCATACCTACCGCAAGCAATACCAACAAATGATCAATACCGGTCAACGGATGCAGTAAACCACCGGCCAAACTATGATCAATAGACCCACCGGTATGCGCATAAAGTGAAGGCGATACGAGACATAAGGCGGCAATCAGACAGTTTTTAATGTACATAAGTGTATCCTCTTAAAGTTATTTATCGGCGAATGCTGTTCTGCAGGTTTGCAGTTTATCATTGTTGCACAAAAAGGTCTCAGTCTATTAACTGACCTAAGAGATATCAACACTTTATCGAGTCATGGTCTTAATCGCATCCGCCAGCAAGGTGTCTAGCCTGATACAAGAGCTTGAATGGTCGATGCTGTCAGTACTCCAGACGTTTTTAACACCGGCGTTAAGAATATGAGCATGCGCATCGCCACAAAATAGCGCGTGCGTGACAACAGCATAAATGTCTTTACACCCAGCAGCCTGAAGCAGATCGGCGGCTTTAGCAAGCGTTCTGCCTGTGCTGGCCATGTCGTCGATGATGACCACGAGCTGACTTGCAAAATCACCCTCAGGCAGAACCATTTCGAGCTGTTTATCGCCGAGCCGGCTTTTTTCGGCAATCGCATAATCAAAACCGATATTAGCTGCGATAGTGGCAACCCATTGCTCTGATTCGCTATCCGGCCCTAACAGCAGCGCATGCTTGAATTTTTTTTTCAGAAAATTTCCGATTTCCTCGGCAGCAGTCAGGCTGATCGCATTTTTTATCGGAATGGCTTGGGTTAATGACGAGATACGATGTAAATGCGGATCGACGGCAAGTACATCGTCAAACAGGTCCGCAAGCAGTTTCCCGATGATCCGCTGACTAACTGCCTCGCCGGTTTGTTTGGCGATGTCCTGACGCATATAACTTAAATAGGGTGCGACCAGGGTCAGTCGCTTGACGCCTAATTCTCGCGCCGTGGTGGCGCATAGCAATAATTCAATCAGCTTGTCGTTGGGTTGATTAAGACTACGACAAACGATGAGGTGTTCGGGCAAGGACTGAGACAGACGAATGTAACTTTCCCCATCAGGAAAATGATGCAGGACCACCTCAAGCAGAGGAACATCAAGACGGACTGCCAGACGTCGTGCCTGGCTTAAATAATCGGGAAAAGCGAGCACCATCATTGCTTAGGTATCCTTTCTGCTTAAAAGGCAATCAGCGACTTAATAATTTGATTATCGCTACCGATCGTATAGCCATTATTTTGAGCGGCTAGAGCCCGAGAAAAATTAAAATCGGCCGGAAATTCGGCATATATGCGATATAAAACGTCACCGGTCTTCACCGGACTGCCGAGTTTTCTCAATAAATCGACGCCTGCATTTTTTATCATCGGGGCACCGGCAAGCCTGGCTATCTTGGCCATTTGAAAGTTATCGATACTCGTCACTACACCGTCGCAATAAGCAATAACCTCATGGCAAAGACTGCCTGGACGCAGATCAATCTTTTTTGCACCTTGCGCAAGAATCAGGGCGTTCATTTTGGCACCTGCCCTGCCCGATTCAAGTATGTCACGAGCAATCGCATAACCTTGACCTCCCCG
>CANNNN010000255.1 GCA_947506075.1 Methylococcaceae bacterium | reverse complement strand
TTCTATTCGTACCAGACATCGTTCAACATCAGTCCCCGGAACACTCACGCGTATAACAGTGTTTTTTGCGGCTATCTCCGCCAGTTCAGCGTCCAGATTCTGCCCCTTCATTGCCAGCAACACGCCCGTTTTACCGGGCAAATGCGCTGTTAATTTAACAATCTCAGCCAAGCTGGCAAAGGCCCGTGCAAGAACTGCATCATAGGTTTGCTCAGGATGATGATTTTCCACGCGACTGTGGAGAATTTCCACATTTTTAAGCTTTAACTCCAATACGACCTGCTGCACGAAGCGGGTTTTTTTGGCGTTGCTATCCAGCAGGGTAAAGCTAAGTTCAGGCAAACAGATCGCCAACGGAATGCCCGGCAAACCCGCACCGGTGCCAATATCGATGATCCGTTTGCCTTCAATATGAGGGAGTATCGCCAGGCTGTCCAGGATATGCAATCGCGCCATTTCTTCCCGATTCCGTATTGCGGTCAGATTATAGGCTTTATTCCATTTTTCAATCAGCCTTATAAAGCTTAGCAACTGCTCGACTTGAGGCTCAGTTACCGTTAAATTTAATGCTGCTATCCCGTTTACCAGGATTTCTCGACATGCTTCCATCAGGCGCTTTTCTTCTTTAAATAAACCAATAACAGGGAAATTGCTGCAGGGGTCATGCCCGGGATGCGCGAGGCTTGCCCCAGGGTTTCCGGCCGCTGTTTTTTGAGTTTTTCACTGACTTCGTTGGAAAGACCGGGAACCCCGGTGTAATCGATGATCTCAGGCATACGCAGATGATCGTAACGTAAAGCCCTGTCTATCTCGGTTTGCTGCCGATCTATATAACCGGCATATTTGGCTTGAATTTCAACCTGCTCAGCAACCCGTATATCGGTATCCTCAAAACCGTCCATTAACGACAACAACTGCTTAACGTCGACTTCCGGGCGACGCAGCAGATCCATCAAATTGGCTTCCCGCACTAGCGGTTTCCCCCAATACTGCTCGACTTGATCAGCCTCTGCTGTCTCCGTTCTAACCCAGAACTGTTTTAGATCACCCTGCAATTGCGTAATGGCGGCTCTTTTAATTTCAAAAGCCTGATAGCGCTGCTCATTAACCAGGCCCAATTCCCGGCCTTTTTCGGTCAGACGTAAGTCGGCATTGTCTTCCCGCAACAATAAGCGGTATTCTGCGCGGCTGGTAAACATCCGATACGGCTCTTGAGTACCGCGCGTAATCAGGTCATCAATCATCACGCCAATATAAGCCTGGTCGCGTCCCGGGCACCAGCTGTCCAGGCCCTGAACCAGACGCGCCGCATTAAGTCCGGCGATCAGGCCTTGTGCCGCCGCTTCTTCATAACCGGTCGTGCCGTTGACCTGGCCGGCAAAAAACAGCGCATTCAGGTGCTTGGTTTCCAGCGATGATTTTAAATCCCGAGGATCGAAAAAATCATATTCTATCGCATAGCCGGGGCGCACGATTTCGGCGTTCTCAAAACCCAGCATCGAGCGTACGAACTGATACTGCACATCAAACGGCAGACTGGTCGAGATACCGTTCGGATAAATCTCATGCGTATTTAAGCCTTCCGGTTCGACAAAAATCTGGTGCGAATCCCGGTCGGCAAAACGCACCACTTTGTCCTCAATCGACGGGCAATAACGTGGCCCTATGCCTTCAATAACCCCAGAATACAATGGTGACCTATCCAGGCCGGACCTGATAATGTCGTGGGTTTTGCTGTTGGTGCGGGTGATATGGCAGGGGATTTGCCTAGGATGCTGTTCCGCCCTGCCGATAAACGAAAATACCGGTACCGGGTCGTCGCCGTGCTGTTCTTCCAGTTTGCTAAAATCGATGGTTCGTCCGTCGATACGCGGCGGTGTTCCGGTTTTTAAGCGGTCTATTCTAAACGGTAATTCTCTTAAGCGCTCGGCCAAGGCGATGGAGGCCGGATCGCCTGCCCGCCCGCCGCTGTAGTTTTCCAGGCCAATATGTATTTTTCCTCCCAAAAAAGTGCCCGTCGTTAACACCACGGCTCTGGCAGTAAAATCCAAACCCATTTGAGTTTTAACGCCGACAACCTTATCGCCCTCGACGATCAGATCCGACACGGTTTGTTGAAATAAAGCCAGATTAGGCTGGTTTTCCAGTACCGTCCTTACCGCCTGTTTATACAGTTGGCGATCCGCCTGAGCGCGAGTCGCCCTGACTGCCGGGCCTTTGCTCGCATTCAGCGTGCGAAACTGGATGCCGCCATGATCGATGGCCTGCGCCATGACTCCGCCTAAGGCATCGATTTCCTTAACCAGATGACCCTTGCCTATCCCGCCTATCGCAGGATTGCAGCTCATCTGTCCTAATGTGTCGATGTTTTGTGTCAGCAACAAGGTTTTCGCGCCACATCGGGCCGAGGCCAGTGCGGCTTCTGTACCCGCATGACCACCGCCCACCACAATCACATCAAAGTCTTTTCTAAATTTCACTAGCGCTATGTACTCTTAAAAAATGGTATATTACTATCGTGTGGAAGCACACAAACTTGTCCTATTATAAGAGGTAATCAATGAAAAAACGTAAAAATCAGCAAGGGACTGAGGCTGTCCCTAATCAAAACCCGGTTGCGAAGTACGCGCACCTGTTTAATAAAGCGCAAATATTTTGCGATAAAAGCAAATACAGCCGCAAAGAAAAGCACCAACAACAGGAGGCTAGTCCAATCATTCTCCGGAGAATGATTGGACTAGCCTCCTGTTTTATTGCCCGCGAAACGTCAGGCTTAATTTCCGCCAGACAGACTCGTTTTTTGTCGTACCAAGCTTCGGAAGGCCAAATAAATTAGGTAACGCGCAAAAAATAAACCACCGCATCAGCAACCATTACCCGGTGTTTTATTATTGCACATTGCCTTAGACCAAAGGAAATACCCTTGATTTTTAACGGAGCTTCAAATGAATGTCGTTTAAAAATCAATCACGACAAATATGGGCGGCGTGGAAATCGATATGATCTTTAATGAAGCTGGCGATGAAAAAATAGCTGTGATCATAGCCCTCTTGCATCCGAATGGTGCAGCTGCCTTTAAAACCCTTATCGTTAATTTTTTGGGTAAAAACCTCAGTTTTTAACTGAACCTCCAGAAAATCATCGGCCAGTCCCTGATCTATCAACATAGGCGGAATTGACGCCGCTTTTTCAACGAGCATAAGACTATCGTACTGCTCCCAATCCGCTTTGTTTTCTCCCAGATACAGAGAAAAAGCCTTCTGGCCCCAGGGGCAGTTCATTGGATTGACGATAGGCGAAAAGGCAGAAACCGATTTGAACTTATCTCGGTTTTTCAAAGCCATGACTAATGCGCCATGGCCGCCCATCGAATGACCGGAAATTGCCAGACAATCTTTCGCGATTGAAAAATTGGAGAACAAAATTTCGGTGATTTCATTTACCACATAATCATACATACGGTAATTTTCTGACCAGGGTTTTTCTGTTGCATTTAGATAAAAGCCGGCTCCCGAACCAAAGTCATAACTGTCATGCTCACCAGGAAAGTCCGTTCCTCGGGGCGAGGTATCAGGGCAGATGACGGTAATGCCGTGCTCGCTGGCCCAAGAAAATACCCCGGCTTTAGTGATAAAGTTTTCTTCGGTACAGGTCAGGCCGGAAAGCCAGATCATGGCCGGTTTGTTCGCTTTTGCTGCGGCGCTTTCAGGAATGAAAACTGAAAAGGTCATCGGGGTTTGGGTCGATACCGAGGCGTGAGTATAGTATTCCACCCAGCCACCAAAACACTTGGCTTTCTTTATTAATTCAATGTTAACGTTGCTCATTTTGTATAAATCCTAAAATATGACGACAGATCGTATGCTTTTACCATCATGCATATAATCAAAGGCGGTGTTAATTTCTTCCAG
>CANNNN010000254.1 GCA_947506075.1 Methylococcaceae bacterium | reverse complement strand
GGCGTCTTTAGCAATGAGCTGTATAGAGAGATTTTACTCAGCAGCAAGAAAAATTATTTTTTTTGTGAAAAAAGCTGTCAAGCAATTTATTATTTATTTTCCAAATGACTAGGGGTGCGAGTAGTTACCCTAGAAGAATCATTTTTCCACGAACGACACGAAAATTCCACGCGTAATAATTCGTTCGCTGGATTCTTTGGTGTCGTTCGTGGATCAGTTACTGGCTGAAATATCTCGCTAATCAGGTAACTTTATTCAGCAATATAATGATTTTGATAATCGGCCATGGCTCGTCTAATCACTTCATGTGCTTCATCCCGTCCATAGACGTTGGTTATTTCGCAATGATTTTTTTCGCTAGGCAGCTGTTTATAGGTTAAGAAATAATGTTTCAGCCGGTTGATGTAGGACTCTGGGCAATCTGATACATCACTCCATTGCCGGTAAAACTCGTCGCCTTTCATGACCGCAATAATCTTGTCGTCGGCATCTCCACCATCCAGCAAACGAAAGCCACCGATGGGTATCGCCTGCAACAGAATATCGCCATGCGTCACACTACGTTCACTCAATACGCAAATATCAAGCGGATCGCCATCACCCTTGGCAACCACTTTACCCGATTTTAACGCAGCAAATTCAGCCACCCTTTCTGCACAGAAGGTTTGGGGAATAAAACCATATAGTGTAGGCACCGTATTGGAAAACTTTTGTGGCCGGTCTATTTTAAGATAGCCGGTTTCTTTGTCGATTTCATATTTAACGGTATCTGAAGGGACAATTTCGATAAAAGCCGTGACGACGTCCGGCGCGTGTTCACCCGGATGGATGCCATGCCAAGGATGCGCTTTGTATTGTATATTCATAAATAATGGAAGTTTTGCTTAATAAATTGAAAGTGTTTTTAATCGGAAAGCGATGTCTTAGCAGACTCATGAGTCGGATCATTGCTGATTTCGAAGTCTTCTATCGGTAGTCAAAGTCAATTTCGGCCTTCGTGTCATGGTTAATATCGACAATGCGCAAGCTTTTCAAGTTAATTGCATGTGGCCTATTCATAAATCCTAAGGATCTTTAATTTAAAAGCCTCCATTAAACGACCCATGCATCAAGTTGTGATGCAACGAGTATAATGTATATCCTTACAAATTGGCCGAACAATGTTTAATACTGCCGTTGGATAGAAAAATAATCCCCAGCTCGAAATCTAAACATTGACGATAATATAAGTCTGATGACGCTTGATAATTAGATCAACTCAAGCAAAGAAGCGAAACTTTTCTTCAACGAAATGCACGTCGGTATCAAGAGAGTGGAACGACATCAAATCACCCGAAACGCTTACCGTAATTTTATTTAATCGATCATTTAAGACGACGCAATAATGAAACAATATTTGGAACTCCTGCAAGACATCATGGATAACGGCACAAAAAAGGGTGACCGCACAGGCGTAGGAACTACGTCAGTATTTGGCCGCCAGATTCGTCATGACCTAGCAAATGGCTTCCCATTGCTCAGCACAAAAAAACTTCACTTCAAAAGCATTGCAAACGAACTGATATGGTTTTTAAGCGGAAGTACTAATGTTGAATGGCTGAATAAAAACGGCGTAACCATCTGGGATGAATGGGCAACAGAAACCGGTGATCTCGGCCCTGTTTATGGACAGCAATGGACAGCCTGGCCAACGAAAGAGGGGGGCAGCATCAACCAAATTGATTACGTGATCGAAACATTAAAAACTAACCCCAACAGTCGCCGAATCCTGTTTCATGCCTGGAACGTCGAATATTTACCGGATGAATCCAAGAGTCCACAAGACAATGTCAAAGCAGGTAAAATGGCTTTACCACCTTGCCACTTGCTCTATCAGTTTTATGTAGCTGACAATAAACTGTCTTCCCAGCTCTATATTCGCAGCTCAGACAGCTTCCTGGGGCTCCCTTATAACATGGCTTCCCTTGCCCTATTGACACACATGCTGGCAGAGCAGTGCGATTTGATTGCTCATGAAATTGTGATTAGCACAGGCGATCTGCATGCTTACTCTTTTCATGAGAATCAAATTAGAACCCAACTGTCGAGAGACCCACGCCTGCTTCCTCAATTAAAAATTAATCGCCGGCCTGCTTCCATTTATGATTATAAGTTCGAAGACTTCGAACTTATAAACTATAACCCGTATCCATCCATTCCGGCACCCATCGCTATCTGATTTCCGGTTTATAAACTACAGCGCATCGCCAATATACTTTTTATAAAAAGGCCAGGTTTTAACGTGCAGATGTTTTCTGATCGGGGATTTAATGACCGATACGCATAAAGCGATGGAAAACAAACACCAAACCGCCGCATATTCGTTGGGATCGGTGGTGGTAATATCGGAAATAAATGGACCGATTAAATAATGGAAGCCCACAAAGCGCCACGAACCGTACATAAGCGGCATGTAAAAAGCGACCAAAATATAAGTAAATGCATGCAAACCCCAATTAAAGCCAAATAGCCAGCCGACAGGGTCTGACATCAATCCATTCAATGGCATTTGCCAGGCGATATGCCAGGAGCCGGAGGTGGAGCAGACGCTAGGCCCGCAAAAACCTTCCACACCGATGTTGCAGGATCCCGCCCAGATAAAAGGGTACATCTTGATCAGCATGGACAGCGTCCCGATCGCGCAAATGGTATAGACCGTCGTTCTGATTTTTATTTTTACGCTTTCCGGGATGAAATACATTGCGACCATGTTGACAAAAAACGGCTGGAACGCGACATGCAAATAGCCTAACAGCGTCAGTATCTGATTGCTCGGATTGTCACATAAATCAATATAGACATAGGTTGCTGCCTGTAATAATTCCATCAACGCAAAATAAGTTAACGGAATCCACAGTTCTTTAGATTCCCCTTGTTTAATCGCAACATAAGCTGCGGTACTAAGTCCTACGACGGCTAAAACACCGGACGCTTCACCACTCCAACACATAACACTGACCCTTTTTTAATTATTAAATACTGCTTACTGATGAACAGGAGCAGTAATATTTTCAGCTATGCGTTAGAACAAACTCTATCTATTGAAAAGAAACAGGTGCTCGAAACAAACGCTAGTAAACCGATCTATTGTATTACAAATAAGCAGGAATCGAGAAAAGGTAATCCCTTTCCTACTTAATGCCCTTATAACCGGAAGTGATCGGATATCGCCGGTCGCGACCAAATGCTCGGCCGGTAATCCTAATGCCGGGCGGGGATTGCCTGCGTTTATATTCGTTCCTATCGACCAGGCTGACGGCTCGAACAACATCTTCATGCCTGAAGCCAGCGGCGATAATTTGTTCAAAGGATTGGTCCTGCTCGATATAACGTTCCAGTATCGGGTCCAATACCTCGTAAGGCGGCAAGGAGTCTGCATCAACCTGATCGGGAGATAGTTCAGCCGACGGTGGACGGGTAATGACACGTTCCGGTATCACTTGCGATAGGGAATTGCGATAGCGCGCCAATTGGTAGACCAGCAGCTTCGGCACATCCTTGATCGGCGCAAAACCGCCGGACATGTCTCCGTACAAGGTTGCGTAACCGACGCTCATTTCACTTTTATTGCCGGTGGTTAATAACAGTTTACCCTGCTTGTTCGATAGCGCCATTAACACCACACCCCGGCAACGTGCCTGAATGTTTTCCTCCGTGGCGTCTTTAGTCGTACCGGAAAAAATATCCGCCAACATCCCGGTGAACGCATTAACGGCCAGCTCTATTGGAATGGTATGGTGATGTACGCCCAAAAGCTGCGCTTCCAGTATTGCATCCTCGTTGCTCATATCCTGGGTATAGCGCGACGGCAGCAGCACGGCTTCGACTTTATCCGCGCCCAGAGCATCGACAGCCAAAGCCAGTACCAAAGCAGAATCGATGCCGCCG
>CANNNN010000253.1 GCA_947506075.1 Methylococcaceae bacterium | reverse complement strand
GGGTATCTTAAACTTGTTACCGATACCGGTACTGGACGGCGGTCATTTATTGTTTTTTGCGCTAGAGGGTGTTAAGGGCAGTCCTGTTTCGGAAAAAATACAACTCTTCTTTCAACAAATCGGCATCGCATTGCTCGTGTCCTTAATGGCCTTGGCTATGTTTATGGATGTTGAACGTTTATTTTAATCATTTAGGAATGCTATAAGATGAAAAAAGTTATCAAGATTGCCGGATTATCACTGCTAGCTTTAGCCTTGCCGGTTGCGCATGCCGATGAAGCTGAGATCAGGGCAGCATTGGCCAAATCTATGCCGTCGGTCAAAGTGGGAGCGGTTACGCCCTCTGAAATCAGCGGACTCTTTGAGGTTACTGTGGGTGGCAATATCTTTTATGTGTCTGAAAATGGCAAATACCTGATTCAAGGGCATATGGTCGATGTGGCTGCGCGTACCGATTTAACCGAAGAAAAACTGGGTGGTGCTCGCAAACAGGCGCTTGAGAAACTCGGTGTGGACAAGATGATAGTGTTCAAACCCAAAATCAGCAAATATACGGTCAGCATTTTTACCGACATCGATTGCGGTTATTGCCGTAAATTGCATTCGGAAATCGATACCTACATGGCCGAAGGCATTACTATCCAGTATCTGTTTTTCCCCAGAGCTGGTAAAGGTTCCGACTCCTACCAAAAAGCCATCTCGGTCTGGTGTGCCGACGATCGCAAGGCAGCCTTAACGGCAGCGAAAAAAGGCGGGGCTCCCGCTGTTAAAACCTGTGACAACCCGATTGATGAGCACATGCAATTGGCGGAGGATTTTGAAGTCAAAGGCACACCGATGATAGTTACCGAAAAAGGTAACATCTTTCCGGGCTATCTGCCTGCCAAGCAATTGGTCGAAGCCTTGGAAGACGAAAAAAGTAAAAAATAAGCAACTTATTAGACAAGTAAGGCGTGCGGTTGCGCCTTACTTGTAATTACAGCGTTAAACCATCCCCTTAAGCCGATAAAGCATCTCTAAAGCCTGTTTGGGACTCAGCTCATCCGGATTCATCTCTTCCAGAAACTCCACCACAGGGTGAGTTGCCATCGATGAAAATAAATCAAACTGATTAACCCCGGTTTCCTCCTGCTGATCACGATAGGCATGATCCTCCAGATGCCGTAATTTGGTCTTGGCTTTTTCGATTACCGAACGAGGTACGCCGGCTAACGATGCCACTTGCAAGCCATAACTCTGGCTGGCCGGACCGTCTTTTACTGCATGAAGAAAGATGATCTTGTCGCCATGTTCCATCGCATCAAGATGCACGTTGGCGATGGTTTTTTGTTCGTCGGGCAGGGTGGTCAGTTCAAAGTAATGCGTTGCAAATAAGGTAAACGCCTGGGTTTGTTTGGCCAGATGATCGGCGCAGGCCCACGCTAAGGACAGTCCGTCAAAAGTGCTGGTGCCGCGACCGATCTCGTCCATCAGGATCAGGCTTTGCGAGGTCGCGTTATGCAGAATATTGGCGGTTTCCGACATCTCCACCATAAATGTAGAACGACCGCTAGCCAGATCATCGGACGCGCCGATACGAGTGAAAATCTTGTCGATAGGTCCGCAAGTCAGAGTCTTGGCTGGAACATAACAGCCTATATGGGCGATTAACACGATCAGCGCAGCCTGGCGCATATACGTTGATTTACCGCCCATATTCGGGCCGGTAATGATTAGCATCCGACGCTTATCGGAAAACGTTAAGTCATTGGGTACAAAAGGAAGGTCCGAAACCTGCTCAACGACCAGATGTCGGCCAGCGTTAATGGTTATACCCGGTTTGTCTATCAGCGTCGGCTGCGATAAATTTAAAGTCTCAGAACGTTCGGCAAAGTTAACCAGTACATCGAGTTCTGCCAGGGCAGCGGAGCAAAGTTGCAACGGAATTAACGAGGCGGCAATGATATTCAGCAATTCCTCGTACAAGGCTTTTTCAAAAGACAGCGACTTTTCCTTGGCGCTTAGTACCTTGTCTTCAAACGCTTTCAACTCCTCGGTAATGTAACGTTCCGCGCCTTTTAAGGTTTGTTTGCGCGTGTAATGCACCGGAACTTTTTCTGCGTGCAGATTGGAAATCTCGATATAGTAGCCATGTACACGGTTGTATTTGACCTTCAGCGTACTGATGCCGGTTGCGGCTTTTTCCCGGTTCTCCATATCAATCAGAAATTGGTCGGCGTTCTGGCTTAAGTTGCGCAGCTCATCAAGCTCCTGATGATAGCCGGGCGCGATCACGCCGCCGTCCCGGATCAGCACCGGCGGGTTGTCGATCAGCGCGGCTTGCAATAACGTTAACAGCTCAGGCTGTTCGCCGATCTGTCCGCATAATGCGGCAAGCTGAAGGTTATCGCCCGTGGCAAGCGCCTGCTGCAAGGCGGGCAGCACTGCCAGCGTATTGCGCAACACCAGCAGATCCCGGGGGCGAGCCGACTTTAATGCGATACGCGAGCTGATCCGTTCGATATCGCCGACTTGACGCAACTGGGATTGAATGTCGCGATACAACAGCACATTCAGCAGGGTGTCGATGCAGGCATAACGGTTGTTTAGTATGGTGTGATCGCGTAATGGCCGGTTGAGCCAGCGTCTTAAACAGCGGCTACCCATCGCCGTTGATGTTTTATCCAGTACCCCGAACAGTGTGTATTGCAATTGCCCTGAGGGGTGATAATCCAGCTCCAGATTGCGGCGGCTGGCTGCGTCGAGCAAGATGCTGTCGTCGCTGCTTTCGGTGCGTATGCCCTGAATATGCGGCAATGCGCTTTGCTGGGTATCTTTAACATATTGCAGCAAGCCGCCGGCCGCTGCAATTGCGGCAGGCATGTCTTGGCAGCCGTAACCTTTCAAATCAAGCGTGTTGAACTGCTTCAACACCATTTGTTTGGCACTTTCCGCCTCAAAATGCCAGGGCGGCCTTCTGACCAAGCCGCTAAGCTGCTTTAGGCTGGCAGGCAAAGACCAGTCTTCGCTAAACAGCAGTTCGGCAGGATTTAGGCGTCCGATTTCGCTTAATAACAGATCGATGGAGTCAAGCTGTTGCAACACAAAGCGGCCGCTGGTTAAATCCAGGCTGGCGATGCCGTGCTTCGAGCTCGATCCCAAGCTGGAGTTTGGGATCGAGCAGACCGCGACCAGCAGATTATCCTTTCGGTCTTCGAGTAAGGCTTCGTCGGTGACCGTGCCCGGAGTTACTATGCGCACCACCTTGCGTTCGACGGGGCCTTTGGATGTTGCAGGGTCGCCGATTTGTTCGCAAAGTGCTACAGATTCGCCGTGTCTTAACAGTTTGGCAAGATAGCCTTCGGCCGCGTGATAGGGTATGCCCGCCATCGGAATCGGAAGTCCCCCCGATTGCCCCCGGCTGGTCAGCGTGATATTCAGTAATTGCGAGGCTTTTTTGGCGTCATCGAAAAACAGTTCATAAAAGTCCCCCATGCGGTAGAACAGCAGGGTATCGGGGTGGTCGGCTTTGATGCGTAAAAACTGCTGTATCATCGGGGTGTTATTTTTTGTTAAATCATCTTTAATCATTTGATTTTAATACTTTTTTATTTTTAATTTTCGAATTATTTCATCTTTATGGCGTAATGTTGGCATAACGTTAACCCTTGCTACGCCTATCTAAGCTTTCTTAGACTTTATTTTTTGGCGTAGCTTTTATTACTGTGATTCCAAAACCTACGCTGGAATTTTTAGAATAAAAAAAGCTACGCCATGAACTTCGATGCCCGTACCGCAAAAGCCCTCCCGCCTGGCATAGCTATCTACACAAGTAACTTAGCCCCTTCTCCAGCGGGACGACTGCAAGGATGCAGGAGGTAGAGCAACGCAGGAGCAGTTGCCGAGAAGGTTGGGATGAGGGGAAATGTAAATAATTGATTTTATTCTCCTCACCCCATCCCT
>CANNNN010000252.1 GCA_947506075.1 Methylococcaceae bacterium | reverse complement strand
CCAGCTCAAGACTGGCGGTCACTTTCAGTTCTTTAACGCCTACGGTCTGTTCGGTTTCTAAAACCCAAGTGACAGGTCGTTCCGCTGGTACGTGTACTGTAGTGGCCAATCAAGCCGGCAATGCGACTTATGCGCCGGCAACCCCTGTAACGAAATCGTTTTCAGTAAGATAAGGATATAATTGATAGATTTGCATCGTTCCCACGCTCCGGCGTGGGAATGCCGCAAAGACGCTCCAGCGTCCCGTTCGGTAACAGAAGAAATTACAATTCTAAACAACCGCCGCCATAAATGCAGTGTTATCGGTTTTTGTCTCTCATCAAATCGACGCTTACGCATCTGTACCCGCATTGCTAAGCAGGAACGTGGCAACGATGAAAACTATCGAACATTAATAATAGAGCTGTAGGTCGGATTCGCCGCCAGGCAAACCGCCATTTCGGGACACCCCAATGGCGGTTTCCTGTCGCGAAACCGTTCAACACTAATCAATTATTTAATCAGAAAATCCCGCATCATGCCCATATCTTCATGCTCCAGATTATGGCAGTGATACATGAACAAGCCTTTGAAATCATTAAACGGTTTCAAGATGGTGACTTTCTCGCCCGGCATTACCAGAACGGTATCTTGCCAGCCTTTATTGATAAAGCCTGCGGAAACGCTGGCATAATTGTCACTTGAACCCGCGTTGACTTCCCGTTTGACAATCTGAAACTGTTCGCCGTGTAAATGCATCGGATGTGGCATAGCCATCATCATTCCATGCATGCCACCCTCAAAACCATTATCAAATTCGATTAATTGCAGACTGTTGACCGGAATAATTTCATCCGGCTGAATGTCGTCCATGGCGTAAGAACGACCATTAAGCTGGGCTGACATGTGTTTCATGGACATGGCAATTGTTTTGGGCTTGGTCGGATTGGCAGCATTTTTGAGTTGCAGTTCGGTAATGGGGGTTAAGGTTTTAGGCAGGGTGTTGTGGCCTTGTTCTTTTTTGGCAACGCGAATTTTCATGAGCGAATAATCTGATCCTGAAGGCAAGGTACTGACTGACATCATACCGCCCATCATGCCTCCACCCATTCCGCGACCACCCATCATGCCCATCCCCATGCCGCCGTGACTAGCCGAAGTAAACGGAAGACTGCGCAAGGTCAGTTCGGTACCTGGCGCCCGTTCGCTAAAGTCCATCCATACTTCCAATCTCTGACCGGGAGCCAGCATGACATAAGCGTGTTGTTCGGGACTTTCAAGTAAGCCACCATCAACACCCAGCACAGTAATCGGCGTGCCGTCATCCCAGGCAAGTTTATAAATCCTTGAATTAGAGCCATTTAAAAACCGGAGCCGATAAGCGCGAGTCGCTACCGGCAAGACAAAATCAGGTCGGCCATTAACTAAAATCTGATCGCCGAGAAAACCCTGCATACGCTGCATCATATGACCAGAATAAGCTAACTGGTTTTGACCGTCGAAACTACGATCCTGAATCACCAGGGGCACATCGCAAGCGCCATCGGGCAAGTTTAATGCCTGCTCCTGTTCATCACTGACGATAAACAAACCGGCGAGACCGGAATAAACCTGCCTAGCCGTTGCACCGTGGGTATGGGCATGAAACCAATAGGTGCCAGCGCGGTTGAGTATCTCAAATTCATAAATATAAGTTTCGCCATGATTAATTGCATACATGGGATTGCCATCCATATTGGACGGGACATGCAGTCCATGCCAATGCAAAATCGATTGCGCAGGTAAATTATTATTAAGAATCAGCCGGACTTTCTGGCCTTTTTTGAACCGCAAAGTAGGCGCAAGATAAGTCCCTTCATTATTATCCAGCGCAGTTGCCGGGCCGGCAAGGACTTTACCTGTGACTTTCCAAACGTGAGTTTTTTCGCCACTCAGAATGGCTACGTCAGCCGTGTTCATGGTCAGTTCAATTTCAACGTCTGGAGAAAAACCGGCAGAAGGTCTGTTGACGCTGACAAAACCTTCAGTCTTTGCCCAGCAAGGATAGGTGGCCGCACCAGCGATACCGATTGCGGTATATTTTAAAAGTTTGCGTCGTTGTATATTAGTCGTCATTTTCATTTTGAGTTACCTCGAATTAATTATTATTAGACTGCTGTTATATCCAACTTTGCATCATAATCTCCAAGTGCTTCGGAAGCTACATATTTACTCAGCCGCAAATTAATCTCCCTGAAATTAATGCAGTTTTTATAGGGAACTATGTGCAAATCGATCCACAGCCAACCTGTAAATGCTTCGATATTCGGCGCGACAAAAGAGATGGTGTTGCAAATCGCTTAACCGGGATTCTATATTTTCAATGAATTATCTCTGTTTTGCCCACAAAAACTCACGATATATGTCATTGTGCAAATAGAGCTTAAAAAATAAAGTAAAATAGCTAAAACACACTCTAATAACCACCATGACAATAAAGCAACCCCATAAACCCTTGCGTACTTTCTGCGTTGCGCCAATGCTGGATTGGATCTTATAATTTTAATAACTTATATTAAACAACAAGATAGTAAATTTATAAAATAATTTGTGCATTATTAGTGCATTTTTTGAAGCGCCTAATTTCTTTTAAATCGGCGATCATAGTGAGCGAAGTGGTTCATTTCAGGATTTAAATAATAAAAATATATATTTATTTTGTAAAAACAAGTTAATATAATCTGTTAAAGAAAGTAAATATAATTTTTAAGGGCAAGCAAATTGATTCACTATGGGCAGACGTCGTATTCCTGAAAACAAAAAATTAGCCGCTGCTTTGAACGCATTGCACGATGTGCTGGGTTCAGATCTTGGCGTTGTTAGGGGAAGTCAGCTTAAACAGTCAGCGCGTGAGATTCTGCTTAAAAACGGCTTTTTGCAGGAAATTATCAAGGGCTGGTACTTTGTTTCCGATCCGACCGCAATGCCTGGAGATACCACACCTTTCTTTGCCAATTACTGGGAATATGTGTCGCGCTATCTTGATGAGCGATTCGGTGACCAATATTGTTTAAGCCCGGAACACTCATTGTTGATGCATGCCGAAAACAATGTCATTCCCAAGCAGGTCAATATTGTCACTAGCCAGAATAGCACTCAAAAAGTCGATTTGTATGACGATTATTCACTGATCATCTACCCTGGAAAATCGTTTCAGGATAAACCCTTTAAACAAATCTTACGCGGCGTTTACTGCTTGACGGCACCGGTTTGCCTGACGGCATTGGGGCCACGTTTTTTTCAATCGAATGCCGGCGATATCCAGATTGTCATGAGTAAGATCGGCGATCCCTCCGAGATCGCTGTTTTGGCCGAACTGAATGCAGTTGGTGTCGGCAGACTGATTGGTGCTTATCGACAAATAGGCGATCAATCTTTCGCTGACGGCATTCAAAAACAGTTGGATGGCTTGCCGATCAAAGTAGTCGTTACCGACTCACCGTTCGATCAAAACCCCATCTATCACTTGAGCGCTCGAAATCGCAATGCCTTGTATTCCAGAGTCAAATTGTTATGGATCAAGCATCGAAATGCAGTCCTGGCTTACAAACCAAAGGTTGAAGCAATTGATGTCGCCCCTGATCTTTATTTGGCTGGCATCGAGTCATTGAAAATCGAAGATGCTTATCACAGTCTATCTATTGAGCGTTATCGAGTGACGCCAGAACTTATCCAAAAAATTGCCGATGGCCAATGGAATACTGATTCACCGGAAGACAAACAACATATTGCAGCCATGGCGGCCAAAGGTTATCTGCTCGCCTTCAATTTTGTTAAAGAGGATGCAGGGCAGGCTTATGCGCATGATCGATCGGCAGCGAATTTATTTGCAGACCATCATCAAGCCTGGTTTCGTCAGCTATTTGCACCGTCAGTCGATGCCGGCCTATTGAAGCCAAGTGATTTGATCGGTTATCGCCGGCATATGGTTTTTCTG
>CANNNN010000251.1 GCA_947506075.1 Methylococcaceae bacterium | reverse complement strand
ATTCTGGCGCGCCGAGGCATCGATGATGCGGTGATGGCGGAGAATGGCATTAAGCCTATCGATATGGTGGTGGTCAACCTTTACCCCTTTGAACAGACTATCGCCAATCCGAATTGCGCATTAGATACGGCCATTGAAAACATCGATATTGGCGGTCCGACCATGATCCGTGCTGCGGCCAAAAATCATGCCGATGTCGCAGTCATTGTTGACCCAAGCGACTACGCTTCGATTATTGCCGAACTGAACGCCAATAACAGCACTCTCTCACAGCAAACCCGCTTTAATTTGGCGCTAAAAAGCTTTGAACACACGGCGCGTTATGACACAGCGATTTCAGCCTATCTTGGCGCCATTCGCAGCGCCGGTTCCGGACAGGCTTGCGGCATACACACCATCCGTGGCGATAACGGCAGCCAATTTCCGGAAACGCTAAACTTGCAGTTTCATCATCATCAAGCCCTGCGCTATGGTGAAAACCCGCATCAGAATGCGGCTTTTTATCGGGAAAAAACACCGGCGAGCGGTACGATTACGGCTGCTAGACAATTGCAAGGCAAGGAATTGTCCTACAACAATATTGCCGATGCCGATGCCGCGCTGGAATGCGTCAAATCCTTTGACGATGCTCCGACCTGCGTTATCGTCAAGCATGCGAATCCTTGCGGCGTAGCCCAGGCTGACGACTTGCTCGCCGCTTACGACCAGGCTTATGCGACCGATCCGACCTCGGCTTTTGGCGGCATTATCGCCTTTAACCGGGAACTGGATGAGCTTACCGCCGCCGAAATCATCAAGCGTCAATTCGTCGAAGTCATTATTGCGCCGTGCATCAGTGCCGCAGCTCAAGCTGTGTTGTCTGAAAAGCAAAACATTCGTGTAATGGAATGCGGCCTCTGGAACAAAACCAGTCCGGCGTCCCTCGACTTCAAGCGCGTAGCCGGCGGCTTACTTATTCAGGACAAGGATCTCGGTGAAATCAGCACAGCCGACCAATTCGACAAGCTCAGGGCAGGCCTTAAAGTCGTCAGCAAACGCGAACCGACAGAACAAGAACTGGCCGATTTATTGTTCGCCTGGAAAGTCGCCAAATTCGTCAAATCCAATGCAATTGTGTACTGCAAAAACGGATCGACTATCGGCGTCGGCGCAGGCCAAATGAGCCGGGTTTATTCAGCCAGAATTGCCGGCATCAAAGCCGTGGATGCGGGTTTGGACGTTCCTGGTTCAGCGATGGCATCAGACGCATTTTTCCCATTCAGAGACGGAATAGATTCTGCGGCCGAGGCGGGTATAACCGCTATCATTCAGCCAGGTGGCTCAATGCGCGATAATGAAGTCATAGCCGCAGCCGATGAACATAATATCGCGATGGTGTTTACCGGCATGCGTCATTTCAGACATTGATTAGACGAAAGGCGAAAGATGAAAGGCTAATGGATGCGGTATTTTTAGCCCTTCGCCTTTTGCCTTAATTTTTTTTGTTAGCCCTTAGCCCTTTTTTTGAATTATGAAAATACTGATCGTCGGCAGCGGTGGCCGTGAACACGCCCTCGCCTGGAAAGTCCAGCAATCCCCAAAAGTTGAGAAAGTCTTTGTCGCGCCCGGCAATGCAGGCACCGCGCTGGAACCCCACGTTGAAAACATAGCGATAGCCGTCGACGACATTGCCGCCTTGCTGGTCTTCGCCCAGCAAGAAGCAATCGATCTGACCATCATCGGCCCCGAGATACCGCTGGTTTTAGGTATCGTTGATCGCTTTCAGGAAGCAGGCTTAAAGTGCTTTGGCCCAACGGCCAAAGCCGCGCAACTGGAAGGTTCCAAGACTTTTTGCAAAGACTTCATGATCCGTCACCACATCCCGACCGCCGCCTTCCAGTCCTTTACCGATCAGCAGCAAGCCATAGATTATATCCGGCAGCAGGGCGCACCGATCGTGGTCAAGGCCGATGGCCTGGCGGCTGGAAAAGGCGTGATCGTCGCCCAGACCGAACAGGAAGCCATTACGGCCGTTGAGGACATGTTATCCGGCAATGTATTTGGCGAGGCTGGCAATCGGGTGGTCATCGAAGAATTTTTAACTGGCGAGGAAGCCAGTTTTATAGTGCTTGCCGACGGCAAGCACGCCTTGCCGATGGCAACCTCGCAGGATCACAAAGCCCGTGATAATGGCGACTTGGGACCTAACACCGGCGGTATGGGCGCTTATTCGCCAGCCCCCGTCGTAACCCCTGAAATTCATGCCAAAGTCATGCGCGATGTGATAGCACCGACCTTAAAAGGCATGGCTGAAGATGGACTGCCTTATACCGGCTTTCTGTATGCCGGATTGATGATCTCCGCCGACGGTACGATTAAAGTGCTGGAATACAACTGCCGCTTCGGCGACCCTGAGACGCAACCTATCCTGATGCGTTTAAACAGTGACCTAGTAGAGCTTTGCGAGGCAGCGCTGGCTGGAAATCTCGACCTTACCAGCAGCGACTGGGACGATCGTACCGCATTAGGGGTGGTATTAGCCGCAGGTGGTTATCCTGATGAATATCAAAGCGGCGCGGTTATTTCCGGCTTGCCTACTGAAGAGCAGAGCGATAGCAAAGTTTTTCATGCGGCCACCCGGAAAATCGGCGACACTCTGGTCACGGCGGGCGGCCGGGTTTTATGTGCTTGCGCCTTGGGTACTGACATTAAAGAAGCCCAAAGCAAAGCCTATAAGCTTGCCGACCGCATCCTCTGGGATAAGGTCTATTACCGCACCGATATAGGCTTTAAGGCCATAAAAGAATAAGGAGACTCGCAAAACTACGGCACATGGCGGGACTTGCAATCCCGATACTCATGTTTTGTAAATTGCCGACACTTTCAAATATTTCGATCGGGGTTACAAACCCCGATCAGCTTAGTTAATTTTCCTAAACGTCAAATTGATCCGACTTGTTTTCAATTTTTTGGTTTTTGGCACCGCATGCCGCCAGTGGTGCTGCAAGACCCCGGCCATCACTAGCAAATCGCCGTGCTCCAACACAATATCCAGTTTTTCTTTTCCTGTCTTATGATGCAGTTTAAACAAGCGCTGATCGCCCAGGCTTAATGACGCAATCATTGGCTTTATCCCCAACTCTATTTCATCATCGGCATGACAACCCATGGAGTCCCGACCGTCACGATACAAATTGGCCAATACACTATTGAAGTCACGCTGACAGCGCCGCTCAATTTTTTTCCTGATTACTTGCAAGACTGACGTCCACGGCAGCGGCTGATGCTCAACACCCGAATAACGATAGTTTGCGTCAATATCGCCATACCAGCACATCAATCTGGGCACCTTAACCCAGCGACCATAGATAAAAAGGCTTTCCTCCTGCCAGGCCAGTTCGGTTTGCAACTGTTGAAACAGCAAATCAGCTTCCGGTTGAGCATAAAATTGTTTGATCAAATACAGCTCGCCATCTGCAGGGACAAGGTTTATTCCTAGCGTTAACACATCAAAAATGAATTGAGGCCTCGAGATAAAAACTCCTGCCCGGCATCGGCAGATTGCCGCCAATATTAATTTGCGCAGGCTCCTGGTAACGGGTATCCAGCGCATTGCGCAACGATGCGGCGAGGTTAAGATGCCCGTAGAGTTTTTTACCTCTTAACGTAAAATCGATGGTTTGGTAATCATTCAGCGCGCCATTGCCAGGTATAGGATTTATCCTGTTGCCTACCCACTTAAGCTGCGGCTGTATCTGCCACTTCGGCATAAACTCCCAGGCTGTGGCAACATATACCTGCTGTTCGGGCACGCCGGTAACCCTGGCATTGGTTTGATCATTCCTCGCATTTTGCCAGGCATAATTGGGCATCCTTCATTTCTCGCTTTACACTTTGTGCAATTACAAGTCCGATAAGGCCATCAAAAGCAATCTCTTTTCATGTATAAATGAATCAGAAAAACTCTCCATTCATTTTTTTACAT
>CANNNN010000250.1 GCA_947506075.1 Methylococcaceae bacterium | reverse complement strand
TTTACAACAATACCTCGCTATCCATGAATGGGCTCACAACATCAAAAAAACGACTATGGAATTTCTTAGGATTTTATGTGGCATCACACAATTCGCCACATGAGCCAAAATATTTTTATTAACTGATGTTACGCAGCCCGTAATTTCTGCAACTCTTCATACGCCATTTGGTTAGCTTTTATGAAAAGCTTAGCCCGAGTGGCGAAATGGTTGGTTTTATGTTTGATCTTCAAACATTCCAGCTTGAACACGGCATAAATCGACATGAAAATGTGGTTGTTCTGGGTGGTGACAGTGCGGGTGGGCGACTTGGCCAGCCCCGCGTTGGATTTCAATGACTTGTGGAACTCCTCCACCTTCCGCCGTTTTTGGTAGAGAGCCGAGGCTTGTCCGCCGTCGCACGCCAAATCGCTGCACACCAGATTCAACAAACCGATGCTGCCGTCTTTGTTTGTAAAGACCCGCCGGACGAACAGCACTTCATGATTGAAGCCCTTCATCCAGCCGCGCACCGCCTGTTGATCTGTCAATTCCAGCTGACTGATCCGCACAAAGCGCCCTTCGTTCTTGTCTTCTTCGGTCAACGCCACCAAGCGGTTCTCCTTCAAGGCGCTGATGAAGTGTTTGCCTTTTTTCAGGATGAACTCGAAGTTCTCCTTAGCGGCAAACCAGCTGTCGGTCAGGACGTAACGGAACTTGATGGCGTTCGCCACACAGGTGGCGATCATTGAGCGCATCAGTTCGTTCTTGGTGAATTCCGCCGCCCGCTTGGCCTTGCGGGTTTTGATGTCGCTGAACTGATGCGGTTTGCGCACCACTTCGAAGGCGACCGGAACCGACACCTCGCCGCTGTGGTACAGCGCGTTCAACAGGTTGATGCCTTTGACCGAACGGCCTTTGCAGTGGTCATAGTGCCAACACATGATCTCGTTTTCGTCGGTGCTGGCCTTTTCCTGGACAGTGTCGTCGAAGATCAGCACGCGTCATCCTTCTCGATCTGGCGCACGGTGCGTTTGACATCAACCCACAAGTCTTTTGAGGTGTACTGCCTCGCGGACATGTGGCGGGTTATCTGGTCATGGCTGACTTCGCCGTCGCCAAGCCTTGGTTGCAAATCAGGTAGTCTGTGTAGAGTTCGGTTTTTTCTTTATCCATACTGAAATGATACGCTTTTTGGGATGAGGGTGCGTAACATCAGTTATTAAATTACCATAATGAGAATTGCTGAGCCGGAAGCGTGGCCTAGCTTGTCGGAAATAAGCGCGGCGGGAGGTGCTGGGTGAAAAAAACCTACACTTGTAAGGGGGCGTCGAGCTGTCCAAAAATATCTAAAAAATCCATTTCTCCCTCATCCTTGATCATTGCTTAGCTTATGCCGTTATTATCCTAAATCCTGTTGGTTGGGTTGCTGTTTTTAATGAGGTAGCCCTGGATATGAATGGTGGACAGAAAAGTTTTTACAATGCGACCAGCACTTTTGGATGATCTGTCAATTCTTGATAAATTGCATCAAGCTGCTGTTTACTGGTTGCATTGATAGTCACCGTTACGGCTAGATAATTGCCATCTTTACTGGGACGAATTTTGACTGATTGATGATTAATGTCGGGCGCGTGGCGCCGAATGATTTCTATAACTAAAAGGTCAAGTTCAATGTCGATTTTTCCCATTGCCTTGATAGGAAACTGACAGGGAAATTCAAACAGGGTTTCTTCGCTCATGACAATCTTTTTTGTAGGCTTGAAAGCATTGGTCTAAGTGTCGCCAAAGTGCACCGGGTCTACCGTTCGCAACTGGCTTGCTGTCAAGTTCAACAACAGGAATAATTTCCCTAGTAGAACTGGTCACCCAAATTTCATCAGCCGATTTAAGTTGCTCTAGTGAAATAGGCTCTTCGTGGCAAGCAATATGGTTTTGTTGAGCAAGCTCAAGAATCACATCACGAGTAATTCCGGGTAGAATGTTACAGTCTTTAGGGGGCGTAACCAATATGCCATCGATTACCGCAAAGACATTACTTGCGGCACCCTCGGTAACATAATTATCTTTGATCAGAATGGCCTCTGCACTGTCTTGATCTAAAGCGTCCTGCCGAAGCAGAATATTTGCCAATAAAGTAATCGCTTTAGCATGACAAAGCTTCCAGCGGCTATCAGGCATCGTTACTGCTTTTATACCCAAATCTTTGCCTGCAAATGGAACGATATTTGAACACATCGCAAACACGGTTGGTAAGGCATTTTCTGGAAAAGCGTGATCCCTTTTTGGTGCTACGCCGCGCGTAATTTGCAGATAAATATACTGATTTTGATTAACATCAAGCAGCGGAAGAAGGATTTTCTGCCATTGTTCACGCGAATATGGATTGGCTAGACGAATGATAGTCAAGCTATTTTCAAGGCGCTCCAAGTGTTGCTGAAAATGAAATAAATGACCGTAATATGAAGGTATAACCTCATAAACACCGTCACCGAACAAAAATCCTCTATCCATTACAGAAATTTTTGCTTCATTAAGAGAAATATACTGCCCGTTCAGGTAAACAAGTTTATTTTCCATCATCTGATTTCTCCAGCAGCATCATTGCGCCATCATAGAGCCTTCGAACTATATTACCTTGCTCGACGGCTTTTAGTGCGATCAGATCTTTATTAATAATGTGCTCATTTTTAAAAGTAACATTGATAGAGCCGAATTTATCGCCTTCGTTAACAGGTGCGATAATTTTTTTGTCAATGTTGATCTCCGCTTTAAGATCACTGTAATGACGACGTGGAATCGTAACATACATATCTTCAGCTAAACCGAGTGGGACATTTTTGCTGTCTCCTTTCCACACTCTTGCTTCGCTTAAAGTTGCTTTGCCCTGATACAACCGATGCGCCTCAAAAAATCGAAATCCGTAATTAAGTAAGTTTTGATTTTCATTGGCTCTGGCATTGACATTTTTTGCGCCCATAACAACCGAAATAAGTCGCATGTTTTCCCTAAGCGCCGAAGCCACCAAACAGTAACCCGCATCATCAGTAAATCCTGTTTTAACACCATCAACAGATTCATCGCGAGAAAGCAGCTTATTTCGGTTATGTTGGGTAATTTTATTAAACGTAAATTCTTTTTGAGAAAACCACCGATAATATTCGGGAAACTCTTTGATTAAAGCAGAAGTAAGCGTTGCCAAATCTCTTGCGGTCGTATAATGATCTTCGCTCGGTAAACCGTCACTGTTCTTGAAGTGGCTATTAGTCATACCGAGCCTTGCAGCATGTTGATTCATCATATCGGCAAAAGTGCTTTCATTTCCGGCCACATGCTCTGCCAGAGCAACACTGGCATCATTACCTGATTGAATGATAACGCCTTTAAGCAGGTCTTCTATTTTAACTTGACCATTAACTTCAACAAACATGCGAGAACCAGATGTTTCCCATGCCTTTTGACTAATAGTAGCTAAGTCGTCTAAATGTAAATGTCCATTGCTAATTTCACGAAATACCACATAAACGGTCATAATTTTAGTGAGGCTAGCAGGAGCAAGCTTAGTGTCTGCATTATTTTCAGCAAGTATTTTACCTGTATGATAATCCTCCAAAATATATGCTGTAGCCTCGATTACTGGAGGTGGTGGAGTTACGACCTCAGAATCTTCTGCGTTTGTTTGAAAAACTGCGAACTGTAGACTCAAAAATAGAAACAAGGTTAAGTGTTTTATGAATGCCATGCGATTTAAATATGATGTAAACGGAGTAAGCAGTCTTTATTGTATCATGGGTTTAACATTTGTCAGGATTCCAATGATCCAATCCCCAGGGCAAACGGTAACTTCTCATTACCCACAGGTAGCCGCTGCCCGAATCAAATCAGGCAACGGCGGAATGGTGTTTTTGCCCAGCAGCCTATCCTTAAGATAATGCCAAAACGAAATCTTGTGCTTTAGGCAGGTCTTTTTTAAGCTGGCAAAGGTATCACGACACTTTCGCCCTGCCT
>CANNNN010000249.1 GCA_947506075.1 Methylococcaceae bacterium | reverse complement strand
TATCCTTGGCTTTTTCCAAATCCGACATATTAACCACGCGCTTATTCATTCTAGCGGCGAATAAAGCGGCTTCATTGATTAAATTAGCCAGATCGGCCCCGGAAAATCCTGGCGTACCTTGAGCTATATATTTAACCTCAACATCATCATCGGCAGGTACTTTTTTCATATGAACCTTAAGAATCTGCTCACGCCCTCTGACATCTGGCAAACCAACGGTTACCTGACGATCAAATCGGCCTGGACGCAATAAGGCTTTATCCAATACATCAGCGCGGTTTGTTGCCGCAATAACGATAATGCCTTCATTACCTTCAAAGCCATCCATTTCAACCAGCAACTGGTTTAAAGTCTGCTCACGCTCGTCATTACCGCCACCCAGGCCGGCGCCGCGCTGGCGACCCACCGCATCGATTTCATCAATAAATATAATGCAGGGCGCATGTTTTTTCGCTTGTTCAAACATGTCACGCACGCGCGACGCGCCTACGCCGACAAACATTTCAACAAAATCCGACCCGGAAATGGTAAAGAACGGTACTTTCGCCTCGCCTGCAATAGCCCGGGCCAACAGGGTTTTACCTGTTCCTGGAGGACCAATCATCAATGCGCCGCGCGGAATTTTACCGCCTAATTTCTGGTATTTTGCCGGATCTTTAAGAAAATCGACCATTTCGACGACTTCTTCTTTTGCTTCATCGCAGCCTGCCACATCGGCAAATGTCACTTTAATCTGGTCTTCTTCAAGCATGCGGGCTTTGCTTTTACCGAAATTCATTGCACCGCGTCCGCCGCCGGCACCGCCCTGCATTTGCCGCATGAAGAACACCCACACCGCAATCAGTAATAACATCGGGCCAAAAGAAACCAGCAACTGCATCAGCAGCGAAGGTTGCTCGGGCGGAACGGCCTTGATTTCGACGCCATTAGCCAGCAAATCGTCAATTAAATGGGCATCGGTAGGCGCGTAGGTTTTAAATATCTGACCACCCTGCATCTTGCCTTTGATGATATTGTCTTCAATCATCACCTGCTGAACTTGCCCCGCCCTTACCGACTCGATAAATTGCGAGTAAGACATAGAATTATCTGCCCTCTCATTTTGAGGACCAAAATTATTAAATACGGACATCAACACTACTGCAATGACGACCCACAGGATTATATTTTTCATCATATCGTTCAACTTACACACCTTGGGCCTTAACGGCTCTCGATTTAGAATTTTTATAATTATATCAGGACTTAACTTGCCTGACTGTCGTTATTTGTCTGGACTTGGCTAATACGTAAAATATATAAGCACCTATCTGGGCATGTCCCTTCCTGTATATATTAGGACTATAAATATTATTTAAAGCCTTTGGCTAAAATATAAACTTCATTACTCCTCGGCCTCGACGCTTTTGGCTTTCTGATAACCACTTTGTCAAAGGTCTGAGTAACATCCTTGTAGAACTCTTCAAAACCGGCTCCGTGAAATAATTTAACCAGAAACACGCCGTCTTTTGCCAATAATGTCCTGGCCGTTTCCAAAGCCAGCTCACCTAAATAAATTGCGCGGGGTTGATCTACACCCTTATTTCCACTCATATTGGGCGCCATATCCGACATAACCAGATTGATTGTCGCGCCCTCAAGAACCGAACATAATTGATCCATTACGTTTTGCTCCCTGAAATCGCCCAGTATGAAATCGACGCCTTCCAGCGGATCCATCGGCAAAATATCCAGCGCGATAATCTTGTCTTTTTTACCGACCAGCTGTCTCGCAAACTGCGACCAACCACCCGGAGCCGCGCCCAAATCAATGATATTCATGCCCGGTTTGATAAGCTGGTCCTTATCCTGAATTTCTTTCAATTTAAAAACCGCACGCGAACGATAGCCCTGAGCCTGCGCCATTTTGACGTATTCATCATCAAAATGCTCCTGCATCCAACGACCGCTACTTTTACTTCGTCCCATAACTGTATTTTAGTGTAAAATTTGGTTTTTTAATTTAGGAATAAATGAGTGAACTCTGCAGATAAGAAAAAATTCCGGGCCGAAGCGCACACCTTAAAACCCGTCATTATGATTGGTCAGGCAGGACTTACAGCTGCCGTACTGGCAGAACTTGAGTCAGCACTTAACACCCACGAACTGCTCAAAGTGCGTATCCGCGCTGAACGGGAAGATCGGAAGCTAATCAGCGAAAAAATCTGCACCGAAACCGGCGCCGAACTCATTCAGGTTATTGGACAAATTGCAGTTATTTACCGATTAAATCCTGACAAATGAAATCGGCAAGGGGCGAAAGGCACAAGGCGAAAACATTCTTCCTTAGCCCTTCGCCCCTTCGTCTAAATATACTCAATCGATATAATTTCATAGTCGACATTGCCGCCCGGCGCCTTCACCGTAACAACATCTTCAACTTCTTTACCAATCAAGGCCCTGGCGATCGGCGAGCCGATTGAAATACGACCTTCCTTGATATTGGCCTCATCTTCGCCAACAATTTGATACATCACCTTACGCTCGGACTCAATATCCTCTATTTCCACGGTCGCACCAAAAACCACTCTGCCATTCGCATCGACCTTGGTGACATCAATAATTTGCGCATTTGAAAGCTTACCTTCAATTTCAGAAATACGTCCTTCGGCAAAGCTTTGCTGCTCTTTCGCGGCATGATATTCGGCATTTTCTTTCAAATCGCCATGAGCCCTGGCAGTGGCTATCGAGGCAATAATACGCGGACGCACCACCGATTTTAATTCTTCCAGTTCGGTACGTAATTTTTCTGCACCTTTGACGGTGAGAGGTACTTTTATCATTTTTTAAAAACTCCAATAATTATTTTTTTAGGCGAAGGGCAAAGGGCAAAAGGCGAAAACCGCCGTTCTTTTAGCCTTTTGCCCTTGGCCTTACTTCAGACTCTTATGCAGATCCTGCAAGCAATTCACATCGCCGGCATCCAATTCACCCAGTGCATAACAGACGGCTTTGGCGCCAGCCATGGTCGTATAATACGTTACACGGCGTTGCAAGGCTTCCCTGCGCATCGCAAACGAATCAGAAATGGCTTTTTTACCTTCAGTCGTGTTAATAATCAACTGAATCTGATCATTTTTAATCATATCAACCGTGTTCGGCCGCCCTTCGTTAACCTTATAAACCACTTCGCAAGGTATGCCTGCCGCTTTAAGAAACTTTGCGGTGCCGCCAGTGGCGACTATCTCGTATTTCTTAGCGACCAGCATCCTGGCGACTTCAGGTGCCTTAGCCTTATCGGCATCACGAATACTGATCAACACCTTGCCACTGTGATTCAAGTTGACACCGGCAGCGCGCTGGGATTTAGCAAAAGCCTCGCCAAAAGTTTTACCTATGCCCATGACCTCGCCGGTTGATTTCATTTCAGGCCCTAACAACGGATCAACGCCAGGAAATTTAACAAACGGGAACACCGCCTCTTTAACCGAAAAATAATCAGGAATGCGCTCTTCGGTAACACCCTGTTGCACCAGAGTCTGTCCGACCATGCACCGCGCCGCAATTTTAGCCAGCGGGTAACCTGTGGCCTTGGACACAAAAGGTGCAGTCCGTGAAGCCCGTGGATTGACTTCCAGCACATAAATATCTTCGCCCTGAATCGCAAACTGGGTATTCATCAAACCCACCACGCCCAGCGCTTTAGCCATCTTAGCCACCTGTTCGCGCAACTTATCCTGCAGCTCGTGAGATAATTCATACGGGGGCAAAGAACACGCGGAGTCTCCGGAATGCACGCCAGCCTGCTCAATATGCTCCATCAAACCGCCGATCAGGATTTGCTCCCCGTCATAAATTGCATCCACATCCATTTCGACTGCGTCATCCAAAAATCGATCCAGCAACACCGGCGAATCGTTGGAAACGCTGACCGCTTCTTTCATATAACGCTGTAAACCCTCTTCATTGAAGACGATTTCCATAGCCCGTCCGCCCAAAACATAGGAAGGCCTTACCACCAATGGATAACCCAGCTC
>CANNNN010000248.1 GCA_947506075.1 Methylococcaceae bacterium | reverse complement strand
TGGATAATGACAGCTAAACTGCCCATCCAGTTGCGGACTAAGCCATAAGCTGATGTCGTTCAGCTGGGTCAATTCGCTGACAGCGCTGCATAGCGCGTTGATAATGGCTGCTGAGCTGCTCATTTGCGCCATGTTGGCGACATAATGGTATTGCAATTGCAGGGCGCGGGTTTTTTGCTCGACCAAAACTTCCAGCTGGCTATTCAGCTGGTTAAGTTGCTGATTGGCTAGTTGTAACTGTGCTTGCAATAATTGCTCTGACCTCCGCAGCCGGTATTGCTCCAGGCCGTCGGTCAAGGTTTCATGCAAGACTTCCTTGGGACAGGGCTTGTTCAGAAAACGGGAAATATGCGCGTTATGCAAGGCGTTGACTGCGACATCCAGCTCGGCGCGGCCGGTCAGCATCACCAGTACGATATGCGGATGACGCTGATAGACGGCATTCAGAAAGGCGACGCCGTCCATGCCGGGCATATTGTAATCGGATACCACGACTGCAAACGGCCCGTCGCTGGCCAGGATCGCCAGGGCTGCCTCTCCGCCCTCGGCGACCGTGATGTCAAATTCTTTCCGCAGTTGACGCTTTACGCCTTCCAGCAACAGCACTTCATCATCGACAAACAGGATTTTTTGGCTGATGCCGGAAGGTAATAAAGTCATGCGCGCTCCAGGGCGTTGTTAATGTAGTTTAAACTGTGAAACGGTGAAACGGTGTCTTAAGTTAGCTTACTTTCCAGCGTACTGAGCCAGTACTTTGTCCGCCAAGATTTTCCATGCTGGCAAACGCTCCAGTTTATTAAGGCGTTGTAAATACTCGGTGTCCACGCTCATGTCAAACAGCCGGTCGCAGCCTGACATCACCGAAGGCTTTAGTAAACCGGATGCAACATGCACGGCCGTCAACGCGCTAACGCCGTCATAGTCGCTGTCATTGGGGTTGTTTTGTAACAGAATACCCTCGATGATGCGCGGCGGTATTTTCCATAGACTTAACACATAAGCCGCCGCTTCCGAGCGGGTAAAACCAAAAATAGCCATTTCCAGATCGGGAACCGGGGTGTCGGTATTTTCAACCTGATTCATGAGTCTATTCAGTTCATCGCCGCCGCGCGACAGGAAAATCAGCAGTCCCATGTTGTGCAATAATCCAGCCAGATAGGCTTGATCGGGCCGATCTTCCTGCTGGTTTTCCGATAGCGCAATCTGCCTGGCCAGTTCAGCAACACGGCCGGCGTCCAGCCAGAGATATTCCATGTAGCGCTCCATTTCTGCATCGCTGACCGGAAACGCGTTCTTCACATGTACCGAGAGCACCAGATTATTGAGTCTTTTTAGGCCAACCAGGTTGATCGATTCAGTCAGACTGGACACTACGCGATTAAAACCAAAATACGGCGAGTTGACCAGTTGCAGCAATTTGGCCGACAGCACCATATCGTTGGCAAAAATTGCGGCTATATCATTGATGGTCGTGTCTTCATCGGCGATCGCGGCATTCAATTGATGGTAAATTTTCGGCAGACTCGGCAATTGGTTAGGGTCGCCGACCTCGGCAGCGATGCGCGGATTCAGCACACAGTCCTGGACTTTGAAAATCTGGGTTATAGCCTCACGCAGTATGTCCGCAGTACACGGCTTGCTGAGATATTGATGCGCGACTTCGAGACCGCTTTTTAACGTCGCTTCATCGGCATAGCCGCTCAGAATGATGCGCACGGTAGCCGGATACAGCTCGCTGACTTTTTTTAGCAGTTGGTCGCCGCGCATTTCCGGCATCATCATGTCGCTGACAATCAAGTCTATCTCTTGCTGGCTCATCAGTTGCAACGCTTGTGCGCCGCTGTAAGCAAAAAATAATTGCCATTGATCCCGGTAAGGTCGCAACTGCCGCTTGATGCCATCAATCACGTTTTCGTTATCATCCACAAACAGGATGTTTTTATTATTCATAAACGATTAAGCCTCTACTGCAAGTCTATGGGGTAACTGGATATGGAAGGTGGTGCCGAGACCGGGACTGGATTCAAAAAAAAGTTTTCCGCCATGTTTGTCAACAATAACGCTGTAGGCCAGACTTAAACCCTGACCCGTGCCCTTGCCGACTTCCTTTGTGGTAAAAAAAAGATTGAAGACTTTTTCCTGTATGGCCAACGGGATGCCAGCACCGTTATCCTGGATCAGAATTTCGATGCTGTCGTCCAATTTCTGCGTGACAATTTTAATCCTGCCGATACCATCCTGGTTTTCCTCTATCGCATGGGCAGCGTTGATGATCAGATTCAGAAATACCTGATTAAGTTCGCCGGCGTAACATTCGATGTTGCAGACCTCGGGGGAAAAATCGGTTTCGACTTCGGCAATGTACTTGTAGCTGGTGCGGCTGATGGTCAGTGCGCTGTTAAGGGCCTGATGCAGATTGATAGACTGTTTGCTTTGATTTTGTTCGACATGAGAAAAGCTTTTCATCGCCTTGACGATTTCCGCTACCCGCTCCACACCTTCCTGGGCCTGTTTTATCGCTTTTGGACTGTCCTCCAGCATAAAGTCCAGATCGAATTTGTCTGCCAAAGCTTCCAGTCGTGGTTTTAGTTCTTCATCGGTCAACGCTAACAAGGCTTGTTGATAAGCGATAATATCAGCAAAGTTTTCGTTAAGAGCCGAAAGGTTGTCGCCGATGAATTGAATCGGAGTATTGATCTCGTGCGCAACTCCGGCAGCCAGCTGACCGATAGCTTCCAGTTTTTGCGCCTGAACCAGCTGAGCTTGCATAATTTTGGTGGCACTGATGTCGTCGAGTACCCCGAATAAAAACAGCTCACCGTCTATCTCCATAGGATTAACCCTCAGCATGGCTGCAAAAACCTCTCCATTTTTACGCTGCCCTTCAACCTCGCGACGTGCGCCGAGGACATTGCCTTTTTTGGTCTCGGCATAGTGCCGTAGATAGCCATCGTGTTGTATAGCAACAGCCTCAGGCATCAGACAGCTGATATTTTTACCGATTATTTCAGCGCTACTGTAACCAAAGATCTGTTCTGCGCCTTTATTGATACTCTGCACAATGCCGACTTTGTCAATCGTGATCGTCGCGCAGGTGAACGCATCCAGGGTCGCATTAAACTGAAGCGTGCGTAAGGTAGCAAGCCGTTTGGCCTGTTCGGTCGCCTCCATTTGCTCACGCATAACTTGATCAACCAAGGGCCGCAATGCCAGGCGCCACAAAAACGGCGTGCTCAGGCAGGCCAGCAGCATAACGTCTAAAAAGGTCGACTGTGTTGGTGTCAGCACCACAAACCGCTGTTGCAGGGCCTCAAGCAGTAACATGACCAGCATTTCTGAAATGCCGATAACGGCAGCGATGATAAATAGCGATGTGATAAAGTTGCGTTTTATCCGGTGCTTAGGCAATAAGGTATGTACCATAGGAATACTTAACAAAAAGTGACTAAAATTCTTCCCAGTCGCCACTTTGGGCTACCGGTTCATCCAGCTTTTGATCATGAACCATCACCGGGACCTGCTCGGCAGCCACAAGAGGTGCGGCGCGAACGCCAACAGCTCCCTGCTGCGTCTCGCCTTCCATTTTAAAATGTGCAACCGTAACCGTCAGCTGTTGCGTCTGCTCTTCCATCGATTCCGCTGCGGCTGTAGCTTGTTCGACTAACGCGGCATTTTGCTGGGTCACGTCATCCATCTGACAAATGGCCAGATTCACTTGCTCAATACCGGCGGTTTGTTCCACGGATGCAGCGCTGATTTTGGACATGATATCGGTAACGCCATGAACGGAGCTGGCGATGTCTTCCATGGTTAAGCCAGCTTGGCTGACCAGTTTCGTGCCATCCTCGACTTTTTCGACCGAATCGCTAATCAGGTTTTTGATTTCCCCTGCCGCAGAGGCCGCGCGTTTTGCGAGACTGCGCACCTCACCGGCCACCACCGCAAAACCCCGGCCTTGTTCTCCGGCACGTGCCGCCTCGACGGCCGCATTCAGCGCAAGAATATTGGTCTGGAAGGCAATATTGTCTATCACTGAGGTAATCTCGACTATTTTGCGTGAGGACTCATTAAACCCTTCCAT
>CANNNN010000247.1 GCA_947506075.1 Methylococcaceae bacterium | reverse complement strand
TTTTAAACGAGTCTGTCAAGATATTTTGGCGGTATTTGTCTTTGACATGGTTTTTAAAGTAGATACGACGCTGCCAATTATAACTCCAAGTTCAACTGATTTTTTTAGGATTATTGTTTATCCACCGACAGCAATGCTGTCCAACATCATTACTCGGGCACATTGGGAACTGGCCAGAAAATATGGAACCGGTTCAATCTGCACCTTACCGCTGATTTATCGAGACTCGATTTTCGCAGTGATCACGCTGGAACGTAGCGAAGAACAGCCGTTTACACCCGAAACAGTGCGCCTATTAGAGCAAACCTTAGCCTTGCTTAGCCCTTTTTTGCAGCTAAAACGTGTAGATGAACAACACTTGTTAGCTAAAATCGGCAGCGACTTTAAAAAAAAGCTGGCCAGACATTTCGGACTTAAACAACTGGGGCTGAAACTGTCCGCCATGTCGATAAGTTTACTGCTGGTTGCGGCGAGTATGCTCAACGGCGATTTTAAAATCCATGCGAATGCGGTTTTGGAAGGCAAAGTGCAACGCGTCGTTGCGGCGCCCATGCAGGGTTTCATCTTGACCGCTGAGGCCCGGGCCGGCGATACGCTAAAAAAAGGCGCTATGATGGCGGCGATGGACGATTCCGATTTGAAACTGGAAGCCGTCAAACTGGATAGCCAGCAGCAGCAAGCCCTAAGGGAATACCGCGAGGCAATCTCCGGTCGGGACCTGGTTAAGGTCAGTGTGTTAAGTGCGCAACTTGAACAAGTCAAAGCGCAGTTACAACTGATTAGTGAACAATTACAGCGCACCGTCATTGTTGCGCCGTTCGACGGCGTTGTGATTGAAGGCGATCTCAGTCAAGCGCTAGGGTCGCCAGTCGAGCGCGGTGACAGTCTGTTTAAAATGGCTCCGCTGGAAGGTTATCGGATAGTACTCAAGGTTAATGAGCGGCTCATTTCTTACGTACATTCAGGGCAGACGGGTACCTTGGCCTTATCCAGCCTGCCGGAACAACCCATTCCTCTAACCGTTGAAAAAATCACCGCCGGAGCCAGAGCAGAAGACGGCAGTAATATTTTCCGCGTAGAGGCCAGTTTGTCGACTCATGCCGATCTGTTAAGACCCGGCATGGCCGGTGTCGCAAAAATAAATGCCGGACAAAAACCTTATCTTTGGATCTGGACGCATGAACTGAAAGATTGGGTGAGCTTATGGTTCTGGTCCTGGTCCTGGTATCCCTAATGGCCTTAGCTTGGAGTGCACGTCATGACTGAATCAATATTGAGTCCGCAGTGGTATCGAGTTCAACTGTTAACGCCTCGCTTGCAAAATCATATTGAGGTTCATCGCCATGATTATCGCGGACTGATCTGGTTTGTTCTCGAAGATAAAGCGTCCGGTAGGCATCATCGTTTTAATGCCGCAGCCTACAGAATTATCGGATTGCTCGATGGCCAGCGCACGGTCAATGAAGCCTGGCATAGTGTCAACGAACAACTGGGCGATTTTGCACCGACTCAGGATGAAGTGATACAGCTACTTGGCCAACTTCATAGTGCCGACCTGCTGCATTCAACGGTAGCGCTGGATATAGAAGAGCTCTCACACCGGCAACAACAGCATCAACGTTCAAAAATCAAACAAAACTTCAGTAATCCGCTGTCGCAAAAATTTCATCTCTGGGACCCGGATGATTTTCTTGAGCGGCATATGTCTAAAGTTAGTTGGTTATTCAGTTGGATGACCACGCTGCTTTGGCTGCTAGTCGTATTGACGGCGTCATTGCTGGCAGCCATGCATCATCAGGAACTGGGAGACCATATCAGGGTTAATGCCTTGTCACCCTATAACCTGACGCTTCTGTTTTTACTGTATCCGCTGATCAAGCTCATACATGAGTTGGGCCATGCCTTTACCGCAAAACTGGATGGCGGAGAGGTGCATGAACTGGGCATCATTTTCATGCTGTTCGTTCCTATACCCTACGTCAATGTTTCTTCGGTAAGCCATTTCAGGAGTAAATACAAACGCATGCTGGTTGGCGCAGCCGGGATTATCGTGGAGTTATTTCTGGCCTCTTTAGCCCTGTTTGTCTGGCTGATAATCGAACCCGGAATCGTGCGCGACCTTGCATTCAATACCCTGCTGATCGGCGGCGTTTCCTCGTTATTTTTTAACGGCAACCCGCTGCTGAAATATGACGGTTATTATATTCTTAGCGATGCGCTTGATATTCCTAATCTTTTCCAGCGCTCAACAAAATACTGGGCTTATCTGGCGCAGCGCTATCTATTCGGCTTGAAGAACCTTGTATCACCGGCTTATACGTACTGGGAGTCGGCCTGGTTCATTGTCTACAGCATAGCATCGATGATTTACCGTCTGGCCTTGTTGTGGTTTGTTATTGTTTACGTCACAGAGCGTTTTTTTGTACTGGGTATCGTCCTGGCTTTATGGTTGGTGCTAACGCAAATTGTATTACCCTTAGCCAACATCCTGCGTTTTATGCTTGCCAGCCCCAGACTTCAGAAAAAACGCTACCGTATTCTCGGCAGTTGCAGTGCATTGATCAGCCTATTAATACTCACGTTTTTTTGTGTTCCTTTTCCTTGCTATACCCTGGCCGAAGGCGTGGTTTGGTTGCCTGATGATGCCCAGCTGAGAGCAGAAAACGATGGCTTTTCAGGGCCGCTATTAACCCGCGATAACAGTCAAATTCAAAGCGGCATTGCCATCCTGCAATTGGAAGATCCCTTTTTACAGACTCAGGTCAAAATCCAGCAAGCCAAACTAAAGCAATTGGAAGCCAACTACCGGGCAGAAAAACATAACGACCTGGTAAAGGCGCAAATACTCCAAGCACAGCTACCGCTAGCCGAGGCAGAACTGGCGCATGCGCTAAGAAACGTAATATCTATGCAGGTTAAAAGTGCAACGTCAGGCCAATTATCAATACCGAATGCCGAAGATTTGCCCGGCCAGTTTTTGAAAAAGGGCGATTTAATCGGCTATGTACTGAATCATTCCTTACCTGTCGTGCGCACCGTGGTCAGTCAAGCTGACATGGGTAAACTGCAAGCCGGCATCGATCAGGTGCAGCTTCGCTTAGCCAATGACCTGAAGCATGTTATCACCGCCAAGATCATCAGAATAACCCCGGAGGCCACCCAACATTTGCCCAGTGCCGCCCTGGCAACGTCTGCCGGGGGTAAAATGATACTGGACCCGGCTTACATGAAAGACTTGATCACCCTGGAAGCTTTTTTTCTGGTTGATGTTGAGTTCACGCCATTGGGTGCTGAGCTATTGATAGGAACCCGAAGCTATGTGCGTTTTTATCATGGCGGACAAACCCTGGCAATGCAATGGCATAGAAGCCTGCGGCAGCTATTTTTGAGGCAGTTCAATGTCTGATACCGCACCAGGTCATAAATCCCGCCCCGGCGTATTGCTCGGCAGATACCCGCAGAAAAAAGAATGTCAACACAGCGCTTTCGAAAAATCAGCCGCACGCTGGATTGCCACTACAAAATTCCTGTTCAAGCGGCAACACTATCAACAAAATTACATTGTCAACCGGGTCAATCTGTATCAGCAGGCGTTAAAACACTTATCCGAGCCCGATTTAACCGGATCGATTACTTGTCTCCGTGAACAGTTACAACGCTATGGCTTACAGGAACAACTGATCATCCAGGCGTTTGCAACCATCCGGGAAGTCGCCGGACGCACGCTGGGCAAGCGCCATTATGATACTCAGTTATTGGGTGGCTGGGTGATGATGAACGGCATGATTGCGCAAATGCAGACCGGCGAAGGCAAGACCCTGGCCGCGACACTGCCCGCCTGCACCGCTGCCCTAGCCGGCATACCGGTACATGTGATAACGGCCAATGATTATCTGGCTGCGCGGGATGCAGAGCTGATACAGCCACTCTATCAGCGTTTGGGGCTAGTACAACAAACCGGAAGTTCGTGACACTATATTCAAATATCCTACTTCTGTAAAATAAGCAAAACAAAGCAAAACGAATAAGACTTATTTTGACAGAAGAAGAAAAAGCAAAGCTGCATAAAATTATTGCAAGACGAAAATCAT
>CANNNN010000246.1 GCA_947506075.1 Methylococcaceae bacterium | reverse complement strand
ATCAGAAAAACATCGTCAAAAAACTTTCAAGCTGCCATTGAAAACTTCGCTGATTCTGTTTCAGCCCTAGAATCAATGTTTAAGCAAGTAAAGTTTTTATGAGAAAGCCGTGCCCCTAGGCCCCAACTCGCAAACGTTATAATTATTTTCAACGAACGGAATCATCCGTGCCAATAAATGCCATTTTGCCCGCTCAGTAAAATGCGTGGGCTCCATACCGGTTGAACGCAGCAATACATCCAGCCATTGCTCCGCATCAAAAGCCCTTCGTCCTTCAAACAATGCAACCATGTCCATATTGGGCATTTGAATCGGCTTTAATTCGGTAATTTGAAACGGTGATCCAGCCTGTCCTTCTTCAAAAACATAATGCAGAGTAATAATGCACCAGATACCACCAGCCAACAGCTTTTCATAATCTTTAACATTACGATCAGAGATCTCAACGCTTTTAACACCCAGATTAGACAAAATAGCTTCATAGACATCGCGCCGCTCATTGAGCTTGACGGTAACCTTATCGATCACCTTGTAACTGCCACTTTCTCTGACTTTTGACTTAATCTTCTCGGCTTCATCAGGGCGTACATAATTATCTGCCAAAATGCGTTTGACGCTTATCAAGCCTGCCTGAATAGTCTCTTCGTCGTCACTGGCACAATACATACCCAGCAAATATTCCAGCACATAAACAGGAACATTGGCACCTTCCTTAATCAGTTTGGTCAAGTCTTTACGAACCACCTTGCCCCCGAAACTTTGGTTTAACAAAGTATCTAGGTTTGTGTCCTTAATGTTCGCGCTTGCTATGTCGTTCATCATCATTCCTAAAAATCGTTACTGAATGCTAGGTCAATCTTAAGAGGTACTCGTAGTACCTCGACCTGAGTTGCCGCATCACGGACAACAAGATAATAATCTTTGTTGCGGTCATAAGAACCGGATAGCACTGTTAGTAACACTGAACGTTTACGTTCTTCAAGCAATTGCGAACTACTATCAAAGGTAATAGTTTGTCCATCACTGATAGATTGATCACCATCCCGTAAAGACACTACCAGTGATCTAGGTAGTATCCGTTCAGAAACCGCCTCATTTTGGATGAATTCGAAACGCTGGGTGTTGGTGACGACCTTATTAGATGCTCCCAACAAGCTGATACCGACCACTTTAGTTTTGGCTAACTCAGATTCTGTAGAGCGGATAGTAATGACAGGGACAACAATTTCCTGAGGCATAGCACTGCCATGAACAAAACGAGCACCCCCTGTAAAATGAAACCGGCTGGCACCTTTGGGCACCCAAAAATCAAGACTACCTTCCGGCTCAGTACCTGCTGTCATAGCGGTATTTCCAGACCAGGCCTTAGCATTGCTACCAAGACCTTGCCCCAACAAATAACGTTTTTTTGCCAGCAAGGTTCCCTCCGGCTTTTCAGTCAGTGCTGATTTGTCGGCTTCTTCCAATGCTGATTCCTGATACATAAAACCATGGTCAGCCGTCACCAAGACATTATAGCCATTCAGACTATTGATAATAAAACCCACTAACTGGGCAAGCTCAATAATAGTATCCGCCGCCGCCTCAAAAGTCTTGGTCTCGGTAGGCTGTTTGTCGCCAAGTGAATCAATACGGTCATGATAAACATAGATGAGTCGACGGTCACGAACGAAGTCTCTGCCTTTATCTTTACCCAGTGCCAGCAAATCTTCGGCTTTAATCGCAGCTCCAGAATAAGAGCCTAAATAAGCGCTACGTTGTTCCGTTGTAGCTACTGGCTTTGCATTGGCTATAAGCTCTAGGTTACTGTTAGTTTTATAGGCTAAGGTCTGATGAGGTAACAACGAGGCCATGCCCAAGCCGGTATAACTGGGCAATACCCCTAACTGGCTGGATAACGTGGCTTTGATCCGGCTCTTGCTGTTGATAGCCTGAACCAGTTCTTCTGCCACCTCAAAGCGAAGCGCATCGGAAATGATGACAAATACCCGTTTAGTGCCTTTGTCAGACAATGGCACGACTCGCTTATCAAAAAAGTGTTGCTGATTATTAATGTCAGGTATCCGCCAGGATGACAGCAAACCTGTATCACCCTCCAAAATTTTGCCCCAAGCCGAACTTAACTGCGGAATAAACCAGCCTGAATAGGCCGCTTCGATACGCTGCTTTAATTCATGCAAAACCGCCCAACCCATAGGCTCGACATACTCGGTTGCCCGATTAAAATGCCGATAAAGCTGGTCAAAACGAAATAACTCCTCCCGATAACAAGCGTAGCCCGCTTCACTGGAAGCAAAGCTAAAACCCTCTTTATACTTATCCTTTAGCATTAAAAAGTGGATAGCCGCTTCCAAGGCATCATAACTGGCAGCCAAAGCCCGATTAACATCATTAACATTTGCCAGAATCTGGTTGGCCCAATGACCATCCCTACGCCGCGCAATCAGAGTCAGCACTGAATCCATTGTCGCTCCGGCACTCCCCAGAATCCGGTCTTTTAGATTACTGATAATACGGCGTTCAACTTCTTCAAACGTCATCACTTCAGCCAGGTCATCGGCAGACAATCCAGCCAACAGTTGACTGAGCGCCAAGTCACGCCCTATCCCCCCGTAATCTGGTTATAGCTGGCATAGTGCGCCAAATCAGACCGCCATCGTGAAGCAAATACCGACGCATTGGCGGCAAGGTTACGCTCAGGCAGCACAAAATGTTTTAGTGATTCAACCGGCTCACTTAGCAAGGAACGAGCAAAATCAGTCACCAGAATACGGAAAAGCAAGTCGCGTAGACTCGGTTCAGCCTCGGCGTAACCGAGATGAATTTTTGTCAGTTGCCAAAAGGCATCCTCCAAATCATTGGCGATAATGTCCTGCCATACTTTTGGCTGGGCATTGAGATTGACTTCACCGTCACTAACCAAAGCAGTAAACAACCGTTGCAGAATAGAAAACAATTCAGGCTGGTCGGCACGGGTTAAAACCGCCAACATTTTCCGGTCTAGGTCTTCTGCACTATCCGTGGCAACCACCAGACGCTTTAAGCGTTCAACCCTATCTTTGGCACGTAAAAACTTGGCCCGCTCTTTTAAATGTCCGCGTAGAGTTTGCGAAACCAACCCCAAATCATCCAGCAAGATAGAAGTAGAGTCTGCTTTAAATGATTTGCTCCGCAACCGAATATCCAATAACCAATCATGGTTAGGGTCGGGTTCTGGCTGAGTGCTATAAAACAAAAAATGCTGATCCGGCTGCCGTTCAACATCGATTTTGATTTGTAGCGCGGGCGTTTCATCCAAACGGATAACATGAACGTTATCCAAAACTAGATTATCCACTGTAGATGAAAACTCGCCTTCAGAATCATGCCAAAACACAATGGGATGTGAAGTAAACAAGTCCTTTAGCGAGTCGGTGATACGTTGTAGGCTCAAACTTTTACCTTCTATTTAAAAAAATATTCGCTTCGGATTAATCGACAGTACATTTTTACAATGCTGGACGTGCCGGTATAACTACACGTAAATAGTCATCCGTAAGATCAAAAGCGGCATCTTTTCCTGCAAAATCACGCGTTAAAGGAACGATCTTTCTACGCACACCCATGCCACGGGAGTCCACATAACCGTAATCACGCATAATTTCAACAATGATGGGATTTCGGGCAGAACGCTGGCCTGCGAGCATTTTTTCAATAGTCATCGAGTTTTGTAAAGTACCCGGGCTAATAATCTCCAGTCTATTAGTGTAATTGACAACTTCCACCTCGCTTGAGCGGGTCCAATCGCGATGCACAAATGCATTTAAGATCGCTTCACGGACGGCATCAAAGGGATAGCGATAAACTGAGTCACGTCGCATACCTTCATTAATTACAGAACCTTCCTCTGAAATGAATGGTCGCATTCGATCAGTCAAGCGCTCAACCAATCCATCCTCGATGATTATTCGTCCTTCACCTGACCTTACTTCCGGAAATTGTCAATGTAGTTGTCGCCTCGGCTGTTAAAACTTATGCTACTTTTCTTGCCTGAATATCTATATCTTGGACATCAGCTTCTTTGGCTTTATCTGGATTAAGGTGAACCTTTTCGATTCTTT
>CANNNN010000245.1 GCA_947506075.1 Methylococcaceae bacterium | reverse complement strand
TATGGTCATGAATGAGAAAGAAAAGAAAATGACGGCCTATCATGAGGCTGGACATGCGATAGTCGGCAAGCTGGTTCCTGAGCATGATCCTGTCTACAAGGTTAGCATTATGCCTAGAGGTCGTGCTTTGGGTGTTACGATGTTTTTGCCTGAGCGGGATCAGTACAGTGCCAGCAAGCAAAAACTGGACAGCATGATTTCAAGTTTGTACGGTGGACGTGTCGCCGAGGAAGTGGTTTTTGGTCGGGAACAGGTAAGTACCGGGGCGTCTAACGATATTGAGCGAGCCACAGAGTTAGCGAGAAATATGGTGACTAAATGGGGCTTTTCTCAGCGCTTAGGGCCTTTGTCCTACAGTGAAGAAGAAGGCGAAGTGTTTTTGGGGCGTTCGGTCACCCAGCATAAAACAGTTGCCGAAGAGACATCTCATACTATCGATGAAGAGATACGCTCGTTTATAGACCGGAATTATGAGCGTGCCGAAACTATCCTGAAAGAAAATATGGATATTCTACATGCGATGGCAGAGGCCTTGATGAAGTATGAAACCATAGACAAATTTCAGATTGATGATTTGATGGCTAGGAAGCCGGTAAGAGATCCCCAGGGCTGGGATGATAAGCCGCCTTCTCATGGTGAAGTAATCACCGATGATGTTAAGAGTAAGGGCGATACAAAAAAAGAGAAGTCAATTGGCGGAACTGCCGAGCAAAGCTGAAGACTTGTTGGGCTGATAAGAAGGAGAGGTGTAATGCCTCTCCTTTTTTTATGAGATTTATAAAGTCGAAGACTAACGGTTAAATCTGACTATCTTCACTTTTTATCCTTCACCTGTTTTTTGGATTAATAAGCATGACAAAAAAATATTTTGGAACGGATGGCATTAGAGGCAAGGTGGGTCAGCACCCGATAACGGCGGATTTCTTTTTGAAGCTGGGTTGGGCAGCTGGTCGAGTGTTTGCAAGCGAAGGGCATGGTTTTGTTCTGGTTGGTAAAGACACGCGAATTTCGGGCTATATGTTTGAGTCTGCGCTGGAAGCGGGGTTAACGGCTGCGGGAGTCGATACGCGCTTGCTGGGTCCCATGCCAACGCCGGGTATCGCTTATTTAACGCGTACGCTAAGGGCGCAGGCGGGAGTCGTTATCAGCGCCTCCCATAATCCTTATTATGATAATGGGGTTAAGTTTTTCTCGGTACAGGGAACGAAATTACCCGATGACATCGAGCAAAAAATAGAACGGTATCTTGATGCGCCGATGACTACGGTCGATTCGTCAAAATTGGGCAAGGCGAAGCGGCTGGTTGATGCTGCCGGTCGGTATATTGAATTTTGTAAGGCCAGTGTGCCGACACGGCTGGATTTTAGTGGCATGAGGATAGTTCTCGATTGCGCTCATGGTGCAACTTATCATATAGCACCGCATGTGTTTAGCGAGGTAGGTGCAGAAGTTGTTACGATAGGTGCAGAGCCGGACGGACTCAATATTAATGACGAATGCGGTGCAACCAAGCCTGAAAAATTGGCAGCCACAGTATTGGATTATCGAGCCGATTTCGGTATTGCACTGGATGGCGATGGCGATCGATTAGTGATGGTCGATCATAAGGGTGAGATCGTCGATGGCGACGAGCTTATTTATATTATTGCCAAATCGAGACTGAATGCCGGCCAGATGACTGGGCCTGTTATAGGTACGCTGATGACGAATCTGGGCATGGAACATGGTCTGAAACAGTTAGGGTTGGATTTAATCAGAGCTAATGTCGGCGATCGTTATGTCATGGAGATGTTGACCGAGCACAAAGGGATCTTGGGCGGAGAAAATTCCGGTCATATTATTTGTCTGGATAGAACGACGACCGGCGATGGCATTATAGCGGCGTTGCAGATCATGGCGGAAATGCAGGATACCGGTAAAAGTTTGCATGAATTGAAATCCGGAATGCAAAAATACCCGCAAGTTCTGATAAACGTAAGAACCGCTAAGAAAATGAATCCGGAGCAGGATGAGCTTATCCAAAAGTCAGTGAAGGCTGTCGAGAAAAAGCTTGGAGATAACGGTAGGGTGCTGCTCAGGGCTTCGGGAACGGAGCCGTTAATTCGCGTGATGGTGGAAGGTCAGCAGGAGGATTTGGTTAAAAATTACGCAAATCAAATAGCCGATGATGTTAAGAAAGCAATGGGGGCTTGAATTAGGCGCTATAAATATATATGATACGCGATTTGATTTTAGGTGAGGAGTAGTGATGCGTCGGTCTCTAGTTGTTGGAAATTGGAAGATGAATGGAACTCTTGCTAGTGCCGAGTCGCTTGCCTTAGGCATCATTGCGGGATTAGCGGATAATAATGCCGATATCGCGATTTGTGTGCCTTATGTGCATTTGCCCAGGGTGAGTGAAATAGTTAAGGGTAGCTTTCTGGCATTGGGCGCGCAAAACGTTGCAGATAAAGCCTCAGGCGCTTTTACTGGAGAAATTTCGGCGGCGATGCTAAGTGAATTTAATTGCAAATATGCTCTAGTAGGTCACTCTGAAAGACGCAGTTATTATGGCGACACTGACGAATCGGTGGCGGCGCGTTTTTGTCAGGCGCAAGAACACAACATTATTCCTGTTCTGTGCGTAGGTGAAACGCTGGAACAACGCGAACAAGACCAGACGTTTGCGGTGATTGATGCCCAGCTTGATGCTGTAATTAATTTGGCAGGCATAGCTGCTTTTAGCAAAGCTGTCATTGCCTATGAGCCGGTTTGGGCTATAGGCACAGGAAAAACAGCAACCGATGAGCAGGCTCAGGAAGTTCATCATTACATCAGGCAGTATGTTGCTGCTAAAGATCAGACCATTGCCGATAAAATACAAATTTTATACGGCGGTAGTGCCAAGCCTGATAATGCAAAGGGCTTGTTTGCGATGCCGGATATAGATGGTGGTTTAATTGGTGGGGCTTCGTTGGATGCGGAATCCTTTTTAAAGATTTATCAGTCAATTTAGAGAAGTTAAAACTTTCATGTATCAGGTAATTATTGTTGTTCACGTGTTGTTGGGTTTAGGGGTTGTTGGATTAGTATTAATGCAACAAGGCAAAGGAGCTGATGCTGGCGCAGCTTTTGGTACGGGCTCTTCAGGTTCAGTTTTTGGAGCTCAAGGCGCGGCATCCTTCTTGTCACGAGCTACAGCAATTCTGGCAACTTTGTTTTTTATGACCAGCTTGGGGCTTGCCGTGTTAAACAGTAAGCAGGGCGCCGCTTATGATTTAATGAGCGCTCCAAAAGTTGAACAGGATACGCTGGGTATACCTGACGTAGGTGGTGAAAAGGGTGTAGTAAGTACCTTACCAGTGCCCGATTCTAAATTAGAAGAAGTGCCTGTGGCCACTCCTGGTGTTACCGGAGTAACGCCCGGAGAAGAAAAAAAGTAAAAATTTCGTCTATTATTCAAATGCATGAGATGAATAAAAGTAGCGTGCGTTAGAGTAGATTACGATCATGTTTTAGCCGATGTGGTGGAATTGGTAGACACGCCATCTTGAGGGGGTGGTGACGTAAGTTGTGCCGGTTCAAATCCGGCCATCGGCACCAATAGGGCATCCAGCGAGATGCAAAGAAGTACAAAAACCCGCAAGCCATAAGGCTTAGCGGGTTTTTTTATGTCCAGCGATGTACAACGAAATGCAGGGGTATACACCTAAAAATGTGTCCTTAATCGTGTCCTTTGTTATCTTGTCATAGAAATTCGTGAGCTATTAGCATCAATTGATAAAGGCGCATAGATCATGACCAACATTAAAAACCGCTTGATCAATACAGTGTTGATATGGGTAAGAGTTGTGCTAAATTATGGCGATATTTAAGATTATTTCCATTTCAAGGTAAGGTTTTCTTTTTGGAATACGATTAACTAGCAGAATATATCAATAACTTTTCCCGATTTCCTATCATTAAGGAAAGCAACATGAATTCTTCTCGTTTAGCATTACTAGTCTTTATCGTGGTGTTGATTGCCACTTTTTTTAGCTTCGATTTACAAAGTTCCTTGACGCTTGAGGCGCTGAAGATGCAGCAAGACGCTATCGGCAGTTATCGCAGTAATCACCCTGGTCTAGCCGTTGCTATCTTTGCGTTGATTTATATCGCTGTAACCG
>CANNNN010000244.1 GCA_947506075.1 Methylococcaceae bacterium | reverse complement strand
GGTCTAGTTTTTCACCGGTCTTGCTGAGTTTGATGTCCATGTTGATCTCCTGTGCTTAAAGTATTTATCAATTTTGATGAGTCAAGTGTTTCAGTCACGCTGTTGATAGAGATGACAAAACAGCGCCACCCGGTAGTTGCCGCCATGTCGGATAATACCGGCATTGGCAATTTCTTCGGCAAGTTCTGCCTGTCGACGCTTGCGCTGGTCTTTGTCGAGTTGCTTATTACGCTCCAACATGCGAACGGTACGGTAAGCAAAATAGCTGTGCCAGATGGCATTTTCAGGTTTTTCGTGAACCTTTTCAGCCATGTTAATCAGGGTTAGCAGGCCATAGACATAACCGGTGCTTAAATTCATTTCCTGGTTTAGTGTGTGCAGTCTATCTCGACGAATTTCCAAAGCACTGAACTCATCCCAAAACATTTGTTGGTTAAAACAACTGACTGCATTTTTAGGCGCCGGTTTTGCATTGCCAGGATTATGCGCTTTAGCCTGTTCCAAGGCTATTTCGGCCATTTCTCCAAGTTGTCCAATCGGCAACCCGGGTTTGGTGGTGCTGATGCCTGCGGAAAAGTGTACTTCAGGATTGTGCGCTACGTAGTCTTGAAAAGCTTGTCGCATTTTACTGGCCAATTTGATTTGCGATAGCCACGGACCCACCAAAAAGAAATCATCGCCACCGGCAAACACAGTATAAGTGTTTCGGTATTGTTCGTCTGAACGACACACCCAAGGTAGATAGACGGTAAAAAAGGCATTAATTTGGCGGGACAGTGCAGCCGTTTTACTAAAGCTGACATCTTCTCCCAAACCTGATTGAAAAATCATGCCGAGGTTATCAACATCACCTTTTAAGGTTGACAGGGCGCTGATGCCTTGCCATTGAAGATTCTCCTGTAGGGTTTGGTCTTCACAGGCAATGTGATTTAGCGTTTTAGCTTCATCCAAATCCAGTTTATCTTCACCTTGATATTTACCTAAAGCTTCTTCGTGCTGGGCTTTGCTGTCAAATAAAGGTACATAAGCGTTAATTGTGCGCCTTGCATAACCGTTCCATAATGCTTGGTCGGCTGATTTTGGCAGGGAAAAATCCCAGGCCCTGAGCAAATTGCCATTACTGGCTTGTTCGCCAAATTTGCCTTGGGCATCTTCATTTTCTGCAAAACTGATGTGATAACCAAATACAGGTATCTTTAAAGCACTGGTCATGCCTAAGGATTGGCGGGTAATGAGTATACGTTCTCTACGTGTTAACCATTTGCCCGTCTCGATTTGATCATTAGCTAATTTACTGATGTAGGTATCAATATCAAGCTGATCAGTCGCTGGTGAACGGCCATCGATTTTGCAAACCCCTTTCTCGTTGTCAAAGCTATCAAGAAAATCATTGAAAATAATGGGTGTCGATGGGTTGGCGCAAAGATTCAAGCGTTGGTTTTTAATGATCTCTAATTGCTCAAATAAAGTCTTAATTAATTGTTTATAAGGACTGGGTTTGCCCGGTTTGCCCCGGCGAAAATCATTGCACGATGCTTTTGTCCAAGCCAGGCCAACGCCGGCTTGTCCCCAACTTTGCTGTAAAAACCAGTCATCCAACTGATGTTGAACCTGTTGCAGTTTGGCGATAGTTGCCTCTGTGTTGGGCGCAACAATCATAAACTTACCGGCGGCATTGATGACTTGACTGGTGGCGGGTAAATCCAGAGCATCGAGGACTTTTAAGGCTGCACATTCACTGAGTAATGAAACATAAAATGACCGGCCTCGCAGCAATTTGGCAGCGCGTTTATTGGTTTCACCACCGCTGGCAAAAATAAAGTCCTGAATGCCGAAAAAGTCACCCTGGATCAGCAAAAATTTATCTTCTGTCCAGCTCTCTTGCTGGTCATTTAAGTCTTTAGCCGCTTCGGTGCCAGTTCTGCCAAGTTCATGATGATAACGCCACAGCGCAGTAGCCAGGGCTGCAGCGACCCGGGAATGATCGTACAGCGATACATCCGGGCGAATATTGAATGCCGTCGCTGAGGGTATGGCCTGAGTATAAACGCCCCACACTGTTTCAAAATGATCCAGCCATAATGACCAGTTGTTTCGGTGGGATTTAGGCATCAACTTTATGGCTTCTAGGAAACCTTGCCAAAGCTTTAGGTATTCGCCTTGCGCTGCTTTGTCGTCATTAGCTTCGCATTGACTGGCTTCGACAGGAAAGATGCTGTTGGGTGATAACGGTTTTAGTGGATATCGGTAAACGTATTTTTGCTCAACTTTGCTATCCAGACGTATTTGTTCAAACAAGGGTAGCTGCCGGGCTGTGTAATGATTTTTTCCGGTTGAGGTGCCTTCTTCCGCTTCGTTGTATTGTTCAAATTCTTCCCGGTCAAAGCCTGAGGCTACACGGTCTGCAGTAGCAATAATCCATTGCAGGAAGGTTTCCGGTTTATGGTGCTTGGCTGCGGCATTGATAAAGGAATCATCAGCTTCTTTGGTTTTCCATGAGCCGAAGGGCGCAAAATCGGCACCGGTTAATTCGGGCATGTAATCTTCAATCAAGTCCATTGCCAGGCCGGTATAGGCGGCATGAACATGACTAAACCAGCCTTTGTCATCGGTAAACTTTTTACGATGTGGACAGTAAAGCTGTTTATTGATAGCCAGGGTTTCCTGATTAACCGGGATTTTTGCCCGTTCAGCGAATTTTCCCAGGTCGTGCAAAAATGCGGCTAACGCTATACGACTGGACTGTTCGAGCAATGAATTGGTGGTCATCCTTTATTCTCCTGTTGATACTGAATCTGATCTTCATCAAGCATGATCTGATAGCGGGTATGGGGTCTTTGACCCACAGCGCTGATCAAATAGGCTGAAGCGGCGAGTGATAGTTGCTGTTGTAAGGTTTTATTAATACGTGATTTCCGCTGCTCAAAAAAACTTTTACTCATACCCTGTTGCAATGTCTGATGGGTGCGGTCAGCTCCGCCCAGTTCGCCATTGATCAGGCGGTATTCTTGCAAGTATTGGTCGGCGTAGTCTTGTTCGGGTGCACCATCAGAAGGGCACGTCGGAAAGGGTTGCTCTCCAAGTTGTCGTTTAAGCAACCAGCTATAGAAGGCGAGATCTGTGGGATTCAGTTTGATGACTGTGTACTGAACACTAATAGTGTGCTGTTTAAGATCAATACAAATGTGAGCAGGACCAAGCGCTTGCTGGGCTTTGGCAACCGACTCGCTAAAGCTGCTTTTACCTTGTAATAAGGCAGTATCCAAGCCGTGACGAAGCCGTACAAAGGCAATCTCGGCGAGCATCACTTCGGCATTTTGGGTATCCAACGGTTTACGGGTAGGGTCGTTGCCGTAAATAACTTGAGAATAAGGTGTTGGATAGTAAAACTGCGGGTGCGATTCATAATCGGCTGATACTAAAACATGGCTGAGGCAGTCTTGTGGACGACCATACAAGGATAAGGCGTAACCGGCGTAAAAGCCCATGGTTTTACGACCACCGGCAATCGACACATGAAGCTGGGTTTCCGGATCAGCGGTAAAGCTTCTGATCCATTCGGTAATGCCATCGGCCATGGCTTGATTGTCTTGTTGTGTGCGAATATCGGCTAAAGACTCCCCGTTAGCTTGTTGCAGAATATGGATATGTTGATCTGAAAAATCCGCTTTTGGCAGTTGGAAATCTTTGTAAAACCGTGCCAGCCATCCGTCATTGATCAGTGTCAGGCGAGCCCGCTGATAACCTTCGGCGGTGGTGAGTATATGGATTTGCACCGGCAAAGTCTGACCTTGCCGGTGCATGGCATACAAGGTTTCGGTGACCACTTGTGGAGTGAGGCCGGTAACGGCCAGTAAAATTGATTTCATTTTCATCCTTGAATTATGACTCGTTATTGTTACGGTTATGCCGTTGGCAAGCTTGTCAATCGGATGGAGTAAGCGCCCATCCCCATACTGGTCCCTTTACCAAGGTGGGTCCATTGTCCCAGCCAAAGGTAAGGCCAAAAGTCTTCCAGGTCTTGCATATCGAGATGAACGCTGCCAATAAGTCCACCCATGTTCATTTCAGTTTGTTGCCTTGATGAATAGCGTGTCCAGTCATACCATTTAAGCTGTTGCGAGGTAAATTGAACGGAGCGGGCTTTGGCTGTCAAGGCGGCAAAATCTATTTCCAGGGG
>CANNNN010000243.1 GCA_947506075.1 Methylococcaceae bacterium | reverse complement strand
TGTTGGCCGATAAGATACCCAGCCCCTGATAAAGCCAACCGTGTTGCCATAACCAGTAAGCCCCCAAGCCGATTAATGCCAACCAGGGCATTAAAAAGAGTACGCCTAAGACCAGGGCAAAGCGGGTTACAGAGACAGGCATGAGCTAAGCGTCCTTATTGTTGAGAAATTGCCGCGCATCAACGAAGGCTTCATCGTAAGCCTGTTTTAAGGTCGCGTGGTCAGGTAAAGCGCCTCGCTTGACACCCTGCAAATACACGCAAAAAGCCTTGCCCAGGGCATAAGTCATCGCTCCCGAATAAACGCCCGCCACCGCCGAGCCGTAAATGGGTACAAGTTTCAGCAATTCCCGCCCTAATAAGCCCAGTCCGACACTGACGCCAATCAGGCTGGTAAATTCGGCATAAAGCCTGCGGGTCAATTCCAGACCATAAATTGATGCGATACTATGAAACAGTTTAGCTTGCACAGCCAGCACTAAGGGCAAACCTGCCAGGGGAATCGCGCCCATACCGACATTAAGCACTGCGTAACCGATCAGGTGCGGATGCGCTTGCCTAGCATGAAAATCCAGTAATTCTTTATGCTGCTCAGTGCCGCGTAACAAGCCGATCACACCAGTCGGCAACACAGATTCAAGGGTGTCCCATAACTCATTTAGCCCGTAATCGACAGGCTCAAAACCATCTTCAGGCAAAGTGAAATCAACCGGCACAAAATGCACCGGCACTGACTTAAACCAGTCGCGCTGATGTGACAGCACTTGCGCCAAAGCATGAGGCACTTGCGGCGGAAAGGGACTGTGTTGATAAGGATAGGGTTGAATATGCTCGGCATCACTGGCATAGCCTTCGTGCAAGGCGGTTTGCAGCACAATGATAGGCCAGTCCGGGTGTTGCTGATGAATAGACAGCACCGTAGCAACCACCTCCGCTTGATTCATGTCCAGAGCGCGTAACACCACCACTAACACATGCGCCTGATGGGCACACCAGGCTAAGTCTTCGCCGGGATCATAAGCGGTTTCGCCCAAGCCACGCGTATCCAGAAAACGCAGCATCGGGTGGCTGGACGAAGGAAAATCATAAAGTCGGGATCTTTTAGTGCAAGCCTGAAAGCCATTGCCAATTTCAGTAGCATCGCTGCCGGTTAATGCGCGAATAACCGATGTTTTACCGGCTTGTGTTTTGCCCAATAGCCAAAAAACCGGAATAGGCAGGCGTTGCTTAACCTCGTTTATTTTAGCTTCCAGGCCAGAAGCTTTGGGGCTAAAGAGCGCATCGCCCAAACCTTTCCACGTCCAACTGCCGATGATAGTCATGGTAATTGCTTCAATAGGTAAGGTAGGTTAACGTCATTATATGCGTGCTAAAGACTGGGCACAAAGTTCACTTGATTTTGATCAAACATAAACAGCATCAATAGTGACTGGTCAATGACTCGCCCTCATTGTGATATAAAGTCCTCGCGTGAACTGCTTTTAGCAGCTAAATCATTGACACGCATAGCCTGTTTATCTAAACTTTGACCACTATTTGGCGGAGCACCTAAGAGAGCATGATAATGGCGAAACGATTAACCTTGGTTCAGTTCGAGCAAACGGTTGGCGGACTGCTCCTGAATCCTCGTACAGTGGCAATAGCCAAGAGCGTGTTGGTGGAAGGCAGGCAACAAATAGAATTAGTGGCTTCAACAGGGCTTACCAAAGGCGCTATTTCACAAGCCGTGAAGCGAGTATGGTCGGAATATGACCTCAAATCAAAAGGAGGAGAGCTTGTTTCTTTTGTGTTGCCGAAACACCAGGCCTACATCGTGAAACAATGGGCGGCGAACTTCGAAAGCAGAACGGAAAATAAAAAATGAGGCTAAAACATGATGAAAAAACAGCCGCCTACTTCGGCAGGGCTTGATTTGGAAACACCAGCGGCAGACATTATCAAAGGTGCGCCACTTGAACTTGACCTGCGTTTGATTGATGAAGATCCCTATCAACCCAGAACACAGGACAACCCCGGCTTTGCCCATGAAAGCCTCGCCGAGTTAGCCGCCTCTATTAATTTGCGTGGTGTAAAAACCCCTATCTCGGTTCGAGAACATCCTGACCGGCCAGGGCGCTACATCATTAACCACGGTGCTAGACGCTTTCGTGCTTCGCTGATGGCCCAAAAATCGACAATACCGGGCTTCATTGATAATAATTACATCGATGATGATCAGGTGATTGAAAACCTGCACCGCGACGGACTTACCGCTCGCGAGATTGCCGATTATATTGGTCGTAAACTGGCTAAAGGCATGAAGAAAGGCGCTATTGCCAAGGCAATTAGCAAGTCGCCTGCTTTCGTGACCCAACATGTCACCTTGCTCGACCTTCCCGATCCGATTGCGACGGCTTTTAACGTGGGGCGCACCAAGGATGTCACGGTAGTTAATGAATTGGTCACCGCCTACAAAAAGAACCCGCAGGAAGTTGCCGACTGGCTAGCCGATGAAACCCAGGAGCTCACCCGGGGAGCGGTCAAACTATTTCGTGAATTTCTGGACGATAAGCGCAGCAGCGCAGAGGCCGACGAAGAGCTTATCATTGCAATTGTAAGTTCGTCTGACATAGAACCCATGCACACGCCGGGTAGTCAAAACGATGATGAGTTAAGCGGTAGTCTGACAGGGTCGGGAGAGGGCGCTCACATTTTTCAGAACGATGAAGACGATGCCCCGATCAATGCCGAACAGCCAGAACCGCAACAGAATGCAGCCGATGTTGATCAAAACGCAATCACCAAAGCTATCGTACACGTTGAATATGAGGGCCGTCTGGCTCGGCTAATGCTTGAGCGCCGACCACCCGCCAGCGGCTGGGCCTGGTTGAAGTATGAACAGGGTGGCGAGGAATTCAAGGCCGCGTTATCAAATGTGCGACTGACTGAGATTCTGGAGGCTTAAGCTATGAAACATCGCCTGATAGTCATGAATGGACAGCGGATCGTTGAAAGCGAACAAGCCGAAGGAAATTGGCACATCGACAGGGTCGATAAAGCCCAGGGCATTAAACCGGGCATCTATAATTTGTATGCGTCGAGTCAAGCCGACAAAACGACCGAGTATGCCGGGATTATATTGCATACCGACAACAGCGCTGTGTATCAGCAAGTTGGCAAGAACATTATTAAACATCAGCTCCAGGACTTCATCAAGGTTCCCGAGGTAGGCCAGGTAAAAGGCATCCGCTATAACCCGCAAGGCATGGCCGTTGTGGTCGAAGCGGCTACCGTCAAGCTCAGTCAGGAAAAGTAATTTAATGAATAACATTGAACAAACAAAAAAATATCAAATCTATTTAGCGGCGCCCTTATTTAGTCGTGCTGAACAAGATTTTAATTTACGGATATATGAATTTTTAAAAGATCAGGGTTACCAAGTATTTTTGCCGCAAACGGAATGCGCAAACAAACCCTTAGAGGAGATATATCCGACTTGTCTATCCGGATTGCAATCTTCACGTAGTGTCGTTGCAATTTTAGACGGAGCCGATGCAGATAGTGGAACTTGCTTTGAGTGTGGCTATGCGGTTGGCCACGGCATCCCTGTTATTGGCGTCCGTACCGACTTCAGACTTTCAGGTGATACCCGGGGCTTTAATGCGATGCTTTATTTTAGCGCCCACAAGTTAATTGATGGTGACAATAACTTTCTGGATGCGATTGTCAGTGAGTTAACGGCATTAGGTCTATAGAAGGTAAGCAAATCGCTAGGCTCACACCAGTCAGCAGACTGGCATAGGGACTAATTTCTGTTGTGAAATGAAAGCATCATTAATTTGGATAGACAGAAATCCAGTTTTGGGGTAATTTCGACGTAATTCTTGCAGCCGGAGTGCATCCCCGGCGTAGTCGTAAAGCTTGGCTGTAAGATGACATGGGAGATAGCGTATGAGTATTGGTTACCGCGTATTTGTTGTAGAGAAAGATGCTGTCTTGCCTATTTCACAAAAGACTTTCACTGCCTTGTATTCCGGTAAAGTCGGAGCCCTTCCGAAATTCGCGGGTCAAACCATTCAAATTGCTGTAGTTCTTTACACAGTGCAACAGCGAAAACCTGAAACAATTATTCAACTCGATTGTGGGCGAGTCAGAATTCTGGATGACGGTACAATCGATGAAAAATACGAACACGAAGGCCTACATCT
>CANNNN010000242.1 GCA_947506075.1 Methylococcaceae bacterium | reverse complement strand
GCTTCCATCGTTCCCACGCTCCAGCGTGGGAATGCAGACCCAGACGCTCAGCGTCGACTTCAAAGAATCTAAAGCAACGCAATAGTTAGGTTTAGCGGCTACCAACTTAAGGCGGGACAAGTAAAAAGGCTTGACCATCAAGAGTTAAATCCACCATTAATGATAAAGCATCAAAAGTGACCGTTCGCTTCGACTCCGCTCAGCGAACGGTCTGCGAATGGTCAGCTAACGGTTTAACCTTAAACTGTCCCACCTTAAGTTGTTAGCCCGTTTAGCGCAGCGGAGCATCTTTCGTCTATCGGTGCATATCAACAAGCGACAGGTTGTTTTGCACCGAAAATTTTCTGCCGCTGTCAAAACCGCAGCAAGTTAATACATGAAATCAGCTATTTAGACTAAGTAAGGTGCTTGGCACGGTAATCGCATAGACAATGATAAGAATTTCATCATTTTGAGGCTTAACATGAGCGCAGCATCTCTACCTGGTTTACCAAAGTCCGGACTAGCCGGTTTAATAGAAAACTGGCGTAGCGATTTATTGTCCGGTTTTCTGGTTTTTCTTATTGCATTGCCGCTGTGCTTGGGCATTTCGATGGCTTCGGGCTTTCCGCCGTCGGCCGGCATTATCACGGCGATTATCGGCGGACTGCTGGTATCAAGGATTAACGGCTCATTTATAACGATTAATGGCCCGGCCGCCGGCTTGATCGTGGTGGTGCTAAGTGCGGTGCAGGAGCTGGGTGAAGGCGATGCTATGGCCGGTTATCGCTATGCGTTGGCAGCGATTGTGGTTGCCAGTGTAATACAAATTTTGATGGGCTTTTTTAAAGCCGGCAAGCTCAGTTCGTTTTTTCCGGCTTCGGTGATCCATGGCATGTTGGCTGCTATCGGCATCATTATCATGGCTAAACAAATCCATGTGATGCTGGGTACCGCGCCGGAAAAGGGCAGCAGTCTGTTTTCGACGATAGCCCAAATTCCGCACAGTCTATTAAACCCTAATCATGAAATTGCGCTTATCGGTCTTACCGGACTGGTGATACTGATCATCTGGTCGGTGGTAAAAAATCCTATTTTAAAAATGATACCGGCGCCGTTGATCGTGGTGTTGGCCGGGATAGGTCTGGCCAAATATTTTGACCTGAATCATGAGCATATGTATTTGTTTCTGCCGGATGCTCACTTTTTACCGCATCATGAAGAAACCGTCGGGCCTAAGTTTTTGGTCGCGATTTCTGAAAACTTCATGTCCAGTTTTTATTTTCCCGATTTTTCGAAAGTTGCAACGCTGGCGTTCTGGGAAGCCGTAATCAGCATCAGTCTGGTCGGCAGTCTGGAGAGTTTGCTCAGCGCGATGGCGGTCGACAAACTGGACCCGTATAAACGTCACTCCAATCTGGATCGTGATTTGACTGCGGTCGGCGTAGGTAATCTGCTGGCCGGCTTAATCGGCGGTTTGCCGATGATAGCCGAGATCGTGCGGAGTTCGGCCAACGTGAACAACGGGGCAAAGACCCAGTGGGCCAACTTTTTTCATGGTGCATTTTTGCTGTTGTTCGTGGTGCTGTTTCCGCGCCTGATCCATAGCATCCCGTTGGCTGCGCTGGCTGCCCTGCTGGTGTTTACCGGCTTTCGTCTGGCTTCCCCGAAGTCCTTTGCGTCGGTGTTGCTGATCGGTAAAGAGCAGCTGTTTATGTTTGTCGTGACCATTATCGGCGTGTTGGCGACCGATTTACTGATCGGCGTCGGCATAGGCATTGTCACCAAGTTCGCTATCCACATGTTGCGCGGCGTCAGGTTAAATAATTTGTTCAAGATACATTTTGTGATTGAACCTCAAAGTACCGAACAGGTGGTGGTTTCGATCGTGGGCGCGGCTATTTTCTCCAACTTCATGTCCTTAAAAACCGCGCTGGCTAATCTGGAAAATGGCAAGACGGTGATTTTTCAATTGAATAATGCCTATTTGATCGATCATACCGTGATGGAGTTCATTCATGATTTTCAGCATAACTATGAAAGCCAGGGTGGGCATTGCCAGTTTTTCGGCATGGAATTTCATGATACTTTTTCTGAACACCCGTTGTCGGTACGCAGAATGAGGAGCGATAACAAGAGTCGCCGTAAAAGCGATCATTATGGGGTGTAGGAGATAGCGCAATCTGGAGTGCAGGCTTAGCTTTGAGTTGCAAACCGCGACGGGCATCGTATAGTGGTAATATGAAAATCATTAAGACCCACTATTTTTACTCTAATCGAGGCTTTTATGCATAAACCGTCCCAGTCAGCGCTACCCAAAACCGGCCTAGCGGGCTTGACAGAAAACTGGCGCAGTGATTTGCAAGCCGGTTTTCTGGTTTTTCTGATCGCCTTGCCGTTGTGCCTGGGGATTTCGATGGCTTCCGGCTTTCCTCCGTCGGCGGGTCTTATTACGGCTATTGTCGGTGGCTTGTTAGTCTCGCGAATTAACGGTTCGCACCTGACTATCAATGGGCCTGCTGCCGGATTGATTGTGGTGCTTTTGGCGGCGGTTCAGGCGCTGGGCGAAGGTGATGCGATGGCCGGTTACCGTTATACCTTGGCGGCGATTGTGGTGGCCAGTGTTATACAGGTTTTGATGGGCGTTTTTAAGCTGGGACAGCTGAGTTCTTTTTTTCCCACTTCTGTCGTTCATGGGATGCTGGCGGCAATCGGCATTATCATCGTCGCCACACAAACTCACGTCATGCTGGGCGTCACGCCGGAGCCCGGCAGTCTGTTTGCCATCATCGCACAGCTTCCGCATAGCCTGCTGAATATGAATGCGGAAATCGGTCTGATCAGTTTCTTAGGTTTGCTGATACTGGTCATCTGGCCGTTGATCGGCAGCAAAATCCCCGCCCCGGTTTTGGTAGTTCTGGTGGGTATCGTCTTTGCGTGGCATTTTGATCTGGCTGATGGTTCGGTAGTCGGAGGTTCGACATTTATGGTTCCGCTGCCCGATGATTTTCTGGGCAGTTTTTATTTTCCCGATTTTTCAAAGATGGCCTCCGTGGCCTTTTGGGAGGCCGTGCTGAGCATCAGTTTAGTCGGCAGTCTTGAAAGTTTATTGAGCGCTTCGGCGATAGACAAGCTTGATCCTTACAAACGCAGTTCCGACCTTGATCGCGACTTGACGGCCGTGGGACTTGGCAATCTGCTTGCCGGTTTGGTCGGCGGCTTGCCGATGATTGCTGAAATCGTGCGCAGCTCGGCGAATATCGATAGCGGCGCGAAAACAGCCTGGGCCAACTTTTTTCATGGCCTGATCTTGTTGCTGTTTGTGATCCTGTTTGCCGGATTGATACAGCGCATTCCGCTGGCTTCATTGGCCGCATTGCTGGTTTATACCGGTTATCGCTTGGCTTCGCCCGCTACCTTTGCCAGAGTCAGGGAGGTGGGTAAGGAACAGTTATTCATGTTTGTGGTCACAATTGTCGGCATCTTGGCGACCGATTTATTGATCGGCGTCGTGTTGGGGATTGTTGTAAAGCTGGCCATTATGCTGGCGCGGGGCGTTTGGCCTAACAACTTGTTTAAAATCCATTTTACTATCAAGCAGCAAGATAACGATACGCTGGTCGTCAAGCTGTTGGGTTCCGCTGTTTTTTCAAACTACCTGCCGTTGAAAACGGCGCTTGCCCAGCTGGACAGCGGCAAGACGATTATTTTTGACTGTGCGGACGGCTATCTGATTGACCATACCGTTATGGAGTTTATCGATGAATACCAGCAAAACCATGTAGCTCAGGGCGGGCAATTTCAGCAAGTAGGCCATGCCCTGGAAACGTTCTCGGATCATGCGCTGGCTGCAAGGCTAATGACCGCCGACGATAGAAAATGATGTTAGATCTCGGACGATAGTGAGAATTTTATGATCCTTGTATTAGCTTATGGCGCGGTTCTGCTGAGCTTTGCTTCCGGCTTGCTGGCGCTGACCATGAATCAGCGCCGACTTTTAAAGCATTGGCTGGGAAAATTTCCAACTGGCAATCAGCGACCGCCAGCCATCATGGCGACCTGGCTGGAGGAAAAACAGTTTCCGATATTATTGCGCCAGTCTGTGTTTGGGTTACTGGGTTTATCCGGCGTGTTTGCGGTATTGGCAGGCCTTAGCGTATTGATCGCTCAAACCGTTGTTACCGATCAGCTCAGTCTCGGCCTGCCG
>CANNNN010000241.1 GCA_947506075.1 Methylococcaceae bacterium | reverse complement strand
TAGACAGGAGGTGTCTCAAAACATGCGGCCGGGTGGTCTGGGTCATAGCGAACGGCATGGCCGCCAGTCATTTTAGGGCTGACCAGTTTGGCGAAATGCACATAGGAGCTATGTGCATAAAAGTCGGCAATGCCATGGGCCGCCCAGGCAAAATTGCCAATGGCATGGTTATTGGCTTTAAAAGCAGCCAGACGCTTAGTCACACTCTCCCAGCCTTCTTTAATAAAACCGCTGTCAAAGTGATCATACGGGTCATAACTGCCCGGCCAATCCGGCTCGTCCACTATCGTACTGTCGACGAAGGGCACAATATGGGTGAAGCGTTTATCCAATTCGTTGATGACCCACTTCGGAGCGTCTGACAGCGCGGCATGAATAATGTTATTATGAACAAAGCCCGCAAAAGTAGGATCCATCCGGTTCCAGGCTTTGTTAACAATATCCTGCAAACTTTCTTCACTGCCGTTGTCACATACCCATAAGTGTTCCCAATTAAACAAAAAGCTTGGTTTGTATTCGTAAATGCAAATGGGTTGAGTCGGTAGCAGAATAGTGGCTGGTTTTAAGCTTTTCTTGACGATTCTTTTCGCCGTGACTAAATCCAGTGGCTCCAATATCATCCATTTTCCTGATTCCCTTTTATACATAACCCAGGCATGATCAAAATTATCTTCTTTGCCATCAACCGAGGTAAAGACCTTACCCAACGCAACACGAATATTGTAGGGGCTGATACCGGCGCTGTATAAAAGCGAGGCCAGTAAAAAAGCAATATCCTCACAGTCGCCTTCCTTGACCATCAATGTTTCTTCGGGGAAGCGCCAGGGGTCATGCTGTTTTCGGGTGCGGTAACGCAGGCTATGGGATACATACTGGGCAATGATAGACGCTCTATAATCAAAGCCGCCTGCGCCGCGTCTGGAAAAAAGGCTCATATCAGCGGCTATGCTTAAGGCAAAAGCCGGAACATCTTCTGTAACCGCCTTGCGCATCACCGCATTATTATCGCCGGTTAGAAATTCGCGGACATCCAGCTGATAAGTCACTTTCGAGGCTTTGCCGATGACGGCGCGATGCGAGGGAACGATAGGATCAAAATAAATCCTGTCACCGTCCCAATTGTAGGAATTTAAGCCGATAATCGCGCTTTGGCTGAAACACATAATCTATTCCTTGTCAGTTCAGGTTGTTAGTTTGAGTATGTCATGCTAGTTGGCCTCGACACTCAAGCCATTGGCTTAGGATTTATTTTCCGGTACTTTGAAACCAAGATAAGTGACTGAGCTTAATCCCATCAAGCTTAGCAAGTTGTCACTGAAAGAAGGCATGGATAAATATTTCCAAACCGAGAAAATAAAAATGATGCCCAGCACTACGGTCCAGGCAACGACCTGAAAACGATGCAGAGCGGGGCTTCCTGACCTGTCACTCAAAATGTCAGACCAGAATTTCCCGGTTGTGTTTTCAGCGGTGCTGAGTTTGCCAATTTCAGTTTGCAGAACCGCAATTCGCCTCTCGTTTTCGTTTCGAAGAGCATCCAGGGCGGCGCTCGGTACTGCTGCAAGTTGAACGGTCAGAGCCGTATTTTCAACTATGAATTTTTTGATAGATGCCGATATCGCATCCAATGCCTTATTATCGTCCCTGCCTACCTCGATCAACGCTGAGCCCAGCAGAGTGCCTGCAGAAAGACCCATCATGACCAGGGTCTGAGGCGTAATCGTGTCCAAAGCTCCGGTTATTCCCCAAACGAAAAGGAAGGAATAGATAATCAGAATAAACCAGAAAGCCATCTGGCAGCGCGCCAAGCTCCATTGTGTCGTTACGTCACCGTTACGAAGCAGGCCGGTATGTGGTGCATACTTGAAAATAGCATTAACAATGACGATTAACATGAGCAGTCCCGCTAAAAACTTCCATCCTGAAATTCTTTGCAAGTAAAATTTATCACTGTTATTAACGGTGACCAATTCGCCGGTGTTGGCTGTATTGGCTATGCCGATAATGACACTGACCGGTTTTTCGAAAAAATCTTTACCCCAGGTTGGCGAACCTAATAATTCCTGCCATTTTTGTTTATTGCTATAGTCCTTATCCTCTTTATAGCCCAGCTTAAACTCAATGTAATTAGCATTGAGTAAATCGTCATGCCGCCTTTCGCCTATGCTTCTGCCATTAAGATAAAGGGCAATATTTTTCTTTGGGCATTCTCTTTTTTCTTTTCCATCAGGTTCGAGGCAGTTCGCGCTGTTGTGAATTTTCTGCTGGTCATCAATGCTCAGGTGTACGACAACTGTATCACCGATTCCGGCGGTGAAGGCTTGAGCGGAGCGTTGTTTTCCATTGCTATCCATTTCATAGCCGCCATTTACGCATTTGTCATCTTTCGGTTCCGCACCCAGCAGGAATATATCGGTTTTCTGTTCATTCTTGTCATTCCCCAGGCATGGCGAAAGCGGATTATCCGTAGCAGCCAGCACGTCGATAGCGCCCAGCGCTACCAAAAGTAGAACACACACTATGAGTAATTTTTTCATAAAAACCCCTTGATGAAATAGCTATTGCGGCATATCCCGTTACGCAACAAGTGTCTGTTCGATTGCTTTAAACAGCGCCAATCGCTGACTAAGTCCCGCTGTGCCGCCATTTATTTTTTTAGTGATGGTCGTGAAATCTTCAAGATCATCATCTCCCGTCTGATCATCTGCAAGGGCATTCAAGCCATGGCCTTGCCAAAAATAAGCCGCGCTCAACGCCGCCAACTCAGGCGTAACAAGAAGCTCAGGATGATTGATCAAGTCGACACCCAGCGCTTTACCCGTTTCGGCATAATTGCTCTTGCCGGTTATTTGTATGATGCCTCGGCCGCGATAGCGAAAACCATCGCCGGAGTTTACATCGCCATTGCCTATTCGATTGGCGTAAACGAAATTGGCCAGCTTTTCCTGGTTATTAACATAGGGTGTTGTGCTTGCTTGGGTTGGAAAGCGTTTCGGCCATACTTTCATTAGCCGTGCAGGCGTTTTATAGTTCAGGTTTTCAACAAGATTATTGAACTGTCCCGATTCAAAGCCCGTCTGCGCCAGAAAGCTTGCTATTCGAGCCGGCGTGTTAATACCGAACTTAGTCATGGCCGGATTCAAGGCATTTGCCCATAGTTCAGGCTCCTTGCAAAGTGGCAGGACTTTTTTTAGAGCAGTCGCGTTAAGCATAATTTTTTCCTGTAAATGTGTCGCATAACAAATAGTCAGTAGGCCTGTATATGGGCAGATGTTTTTCGTGCCCGACACCTGATGTTTCGAATAGAGTGAAGGATTACGGTTCCATCATCGGAAGCCAAGTCCGTCGGGCAACGAAAAAATGTTGCCCGACGTATTTGGCTATTGAAAGCCCCAATTTTCTATAACCCGAATACCTTTAGCTGGCTGCCGACCAGGTTTCCATTGTCAACGCGGTAGATCATCACATAGACCCGGCCATTGGCGACCACCGGTGGAGCCATGCGGGTCATGGTTCCTAGCCCTCCATGGTTATCGTCTCCGGTCCGAAACAGACGCTTTAGCTTGTTTCCTGGGAGTATGGTCGTCGCATCATAGGCAACGAGTTGGGCGTCACCAAAATGTTTGTTCACATCTCCTTTCATGGGAGATGCTTTTTTCTTACCCGTTTTAGGGTCAAGGCTAAACACCCAATAATCACGATGATTATTGTCATTTTTCCGTACCCAAGCCGCCACAAAAAGCGTGTCGGTCACAGCATCAATAATTGGCGTCGCTGAAATCCCCCATGTGGGCGTATGCCCAAACATATCCATATCCTGGGTGCCCGAGGAATTTATTTCAGTGCCGAGTTTTTCTTTATAGACTCTGGCGTTGGTGCGGGCGTTGATGCCGATGACTTCATTCTTCATCGTTGTAACAATAATCAGGTCATCGTTTCCAGCACCTTTTTCGACTACCAGTGGCTGTGTTTCCACCTTGGCGTCAAAATCATGGACATGAAGCAGATGGAATTGATCGGCGTTGACATTATTTTTATTCAGGATGAATTCCTGATTGTTAGCGGCGGTGCGAAAATTATTCCCTGCTCTTTCGTTAATGCTGACGGCCTGAGCGCCTAACGGAAGGACGAGCGAAATGATAGTCCAAAGGTAACTACTCGCCCGGTATAGACCCCAATTCCCCAGCCAGCGCCATTTGAACGGCAATAAGCGGGTTATAACCTTTATTCGCCATCGTTTGCAGGTAGCTCGATATTCG
>CANNNN010000240.1 GCA_947506075.1 Methylococcaceae bacterium | reverse complement strand
TATAACCGGTAATAAGTTCAAAGGCTTTGTTGGCATAGACAATCGGATTATCCTCCTGGTCAGGATCAGAAAGCGTAATACCATTGACGGAACCATCCAGAATCTGGGTTAAGATTTGCGGGATAATTCCGGCGTCTTTTTCTGCTTGAAATTTCATAAATTAACTCCAACTGCATGACTTTGTAGGCTGTTTTTTAACGGCTATTGTTCTTTAACTTAACTCTATTAAATTTTTTAAATTTCTTGTGGTACGTTTGGCGCCTTCTTGCACGGCAATATTGATAAGTTTTTCAAAGGGCAACATAAACAGCTTAAGCTTGAGTAATTCAAAAGTAAATGTGATTTGCGTATTTATAGTGGGCGTTGTTGAGGCAAAATCATAGCTACATCTATAGGCATTCGATACCCCTTCAAAAACCAGTTGCTCTCCTACTTTGTAGGTTGTTATTTTAAAAGTGGATTCACTGCGCTGCCCATTGTCTATGCGTACCTGTCGAACCAGGCTGTTAAGCTGGAGTGGCGGTGCCGATAACAGCTCCAATTCCTGTATTTCGGGCGACCATTTAGGGTAATTATCAAAAAAATCCACAGCAATAAAGTTAAAAACATTAACCAACGGTTGATTAATGACAATACGCCCAGTTCCAGAAGCACCACGTTTTGAGGTTAAACCAAACATTTTTTCCTCAATTTCTTTAGATTCAAATTAACAAAGCCGCTGCTGTATTATCGCTTTAAACTCTTAACATATCTTATACGGTTGATAATTTTGCCTGTGAAGATCACAAGACATAACTATCAACGCCTGCCAGTAACAGGTCATATTGTGCTTCTATCCCTTCTTTAGCGATAAAAGCCGGCAAGCCGCTGATAATATTACTTTTTCTGCCAATCCAGCCCACGCCGTCGTCGGGCCCTAAGCTGAGCAAATAACCCATATCCTGATGCATATAGGGCAAACAAAACCGCAGAAGACCTGCCTCGAGCAAAATATTTTTGGCGGCCGCCTTGCCTTTGCGTAAGGCTGATTGTGAAGTCATCAGGTTTGAGCCAAAGTCATCATAATGGGAGCAATCGCCCGCTGTAAAAATATGCGTCAAGACCTTATTATCCAAAACAACCTGCCCTGAACTGTTTGCGTGCAGCAACAGTTCGGGTTTTTTGCCCAGCAACAATAACGTCAAGTCGGAGGCAAGGGCTGATTTTTCGCCGGAGTGACTGTTTTCAAGCAAAATCTCACGCCCCTGTTTACCCTTGTAAAATTGGCTTTTAAACACTGTGATGTGTTTTTCGAACAGGCGCTTTTGGACATAGCGACCTATTGCAGCCGGGAAAGGGCTCAGTAGTATGTCTCCACCCTCTATCAGATTGAGCTGATAGTCTGCATGACAGGCCAGAAGGACATGAGCCATTTCAAAGGCAAACTGAATCCCGGTAGGGCCTGCACCCACTATATTGATGGTTTTTTCAGTAGCGGCTGTGCGGGCTATAAATTGCTCCAAAACAGTGGCAAAGCCATGCAGGCTGATGGCATTCAGATCAAAAACATCGGGCTCAGTCACAGCTTGAAGGGGTAGTGAACCCGTAGCTATCAGCAAATAATCGAATGACAAACTTTCTTCGCCAAGCTGGATTAGCTTATTCGAGTCCCAGACCCTAAGCATATCCTCATCGAACTGGATGGCTTGCTGTTTATGGATAAAATCAAAACGCTTGGCTAGTAAGCTATAAGCGACTCGGATAGTGTCCAGAGGACGATGCACGGTTTCATGCAATCGCGTAATAATCAAATGATAGGGGCGCGGATCAATTAAGGTTATTTCGGCCTCAGGCGTCTGATTTCTCAAGGTTATTAAGGCTGATAAACCGGCATAGCCCCCGCCAACAATAATCAGCTTAAGGGGCTCGGATTTTTTTCTGGTTATGCTAGTCATGATGACTCGATATCAATGTGTACTTCATTGCGACGTAAAAACGGCAGTGTCCAGGGCGGATCGTAAGCGGCAGAACGCGGTGGAGAAAGAGCCTGGTAACCCTGCTCATCCAACCATTTTTTTAATTCTTCGGCTTTTTCTTTGATACCTGCTTCAGACAAGCTGCCTGAATAGCGAATGACGGCGGTTTTGTTGCCGGGTATCTCTTTAATTATGACTGCAGTATCCAGCGGCAGCGGTGCGCTTGCAACTGAATAGCCCTGCGGAAGTACAAAAGCCATCAACCAGACTGCTCCCGTTTTTTGCTGAATGACGGGCACGGTCATGGTTTCAGCTTCCTGCTGCTGAATAACAGGCGCCGTCATCGCTATTTTTTGCTGTTTTTTGTTTTTGCCGAAAATATACCCGGCTAGGCGTTCAAATCCCAGGCTGCTACTTTTTTTATAATCCTCAGTAACCTCGGTTTGAGCGACAACCAGCGCCGGATAACGTCTAATCTGGATGTACCCGAAATCATTAAGGACCTGGTAATTAGGCTCGTCTGCCGAGCGTACGCCAAATAAACTGCAACCTGACAGGAATACAGCGGTTATAATAGTGATTAGTGGATTCATGGGAAGTCCTTGGCAGCTAATAATAGGCAAATGCCGTTTTGTTCTTCTAGAACGATTTTATCCAGGCTATTTCAAGACCAAAGGATCCTGCTTGTTTGTCCGCCAACAAAAAGCCAATCTGCCTGATGTTTTCTGGCTGTAAAACCCCTGCGCCTGGAACAGGTTTGCCTCGGAAGCTTGCGCTAAAGCCATCAAAAGGCAGGGTGAGGGTCTGCCATTGATGGGCATCGGTTGCAAACAGCGTCCTGTAGGCTATGCCGTCAACCTGATCATCGGTTTTTACCCGGAATTGATAGCTTCGGCCATCGCCTTTTACCTTGAGCATGACCCCAGAACAGCCATCAAGCTTGTAATTATCCGAGCGCCTGCGTATTGAAGCAAAACCACCGTTATTTTCCAGTGCGAGTTGCCCGCTAAATAGCGCGGTCGCTGTCGGCAACAGTTCAATCCGGCTTTGCGAAATACCGCCCATCACATCATCATTGATAACCCTCCAGCCTAGAATTTCCTGTGCATTGGTCTCGGTAAAATCAATCAACATAGTATTTTGTGCTCTTTAGCCAAGCCGTTTTATCAAACTACCACAAAGCGTCAGAAGAGCAAGCAGAAAAGCAAATTACTATGGGTTTTCGGCCGCCTTCTATCGCCTCAACTACCTATTATAAAAACGAATTGAAAATCTTTATACGGAGGGGGGTAGCGCTTTTCCGGAAATGTGGATAGGGGCTACTTCATCCGCCTTGAACTTGAAAATAATGGATACTGAATAAATCATCCGGATCTGACCAGACTTTAACCGGCTGAAAACCTGCGCGTAAGGCGAGTCGACGAAATCCGGCTACGCTGTATTTGTGGGAGTTTTCCGTGTGTATGGTTTCCCCTGCTTTAAAGTGAATCAGCTCACCCCTTATCCTGATAACTTGTTCCTCCAAACTCGCCTGATGCATTTCGATACGATCAAGGTCCCGGTTATAAAATGCGCGATGTTGGAGCCTTTTTATCTGGAAATTCGCACCCAGCTCGCGGTTGAGGCGCAGCAGCAGATTCTTGTTGAATGCTTCGATCACTTTTTGTTGGTCGTTATAAGCGGCCTCCAGCACGTCGATATCCTTGATCAGGTCGACCCCTATCAATAAGTCGCTATCATTGCCAACAAGCTGAGCGATTCGCCTAAGCAGATCTACCGATTCTTCGGGCTTTGAATTTACAATGCTGGAGCCCGGAAAAAAGGCGATACGGTTCTTTCCTGCTAAGTCGGAAGGTAAGTTCCAGGGCTCAGCATAATCGACGCAGATGGCATGCACGTCGAGCCATGGATAATCCTTCGCAATCGAAGTGGCCGATTGGAATAAATGGTTTTTTGAAATATCCATCGGCACGTAACCGTTTGGCCGTATTGCATCAAGCAATAGACGAATTTTGCTGCTGCCGCTGCCGAGTTCGAAAAGCAGGGCGTCCGATCCAATGACTTCGGCTATTTGAGCCCCGTATTGCTTTAGTAAAGCAATTTCCGTGCGGGTCGGGTAATATTCCGGGAGATCGCAAATCCGGTCAAAGAGCAGGGAACCTTCAGGGTCGTAAAAGTATTTCGGCGCAATGTGTTTTTGCTCGGCTGTCAAACCGGCGAGGATATCGGCTCGAAAATCGCTCAATTCGGGATGGAAATCGTGAAAATGTATCAAGGGTAAGTTAGTCGTGCGTCGTCTGCCAAGCGGAGGCCCATAAACT
>CANNNN010000239.1 GCA_947506075.1 Methylococcaceae bacterium | reverse complement strand
GCGTAGAGAGATTTTACTCAGCAGCAAGAAAAATTATTTTTTTTGTGAAAAAAGCTGTCAAGCAATTTATTATTTATTTTCCAAATGACGAGGGGTGCGAGTAGTTACAGTATTAGTTAATAACAAGCCCGCGCAATTGCCGGGAATAAGGGAACTCAAATAATAAACTACCACGCTGGTGTGCAGTATTTTATCGAACGAGCTGGTTCATTTCAAAAATCGGCAACAATATCGCCAGCACAATACCCAGCACCACCAAGCCCATAAACAGGATCAGCGCAGGTTCAAACAGACCCAAGGTCATTTCGGTTAACGCCTGTATGTCGCGCTCCTGATCGTCTGCGGCACTGGCCAGCATTTTCGGCAACTGGCCGCTGGCCTCGCCACTCGCGACCAGATGTATAGTCACCGGCGGAAACAAGCCGCTCGCTTCCATTGCCTTGTTTAAACTTTGCCCTTCCCTGACCTTGAGCGCTGCATGTTCTACGGCTTTCTGCATCGCATTGTTGGTCAACACCTGGCTGGAGATTTTTAACGCTTGCAATAGCTCAACGCCGCTATTAGTCAGGATCGCCAAGGTCCGGGTAAACTGCGCCGTATTCATGCCTTTGGAAAAACTGGCGACTATCGGCATGGTCAGCAACAGATAATGAAAACGCATGCGTGGTTCGGGTAAGCGCAATAAGGCTTTAGCGCCGATGCTCAGACCGATCACGATCAGCAACAATACCAAACCGTAATGTTTGAAAAAATCGCTGCAACTTATAAGTATTCTGGTGATAGCCGGCAACTCCCCGCCCATTTTATCGAATACGCCGGTGATTTCAGGTACCACATAGGCCAGCAAACCGATCACCACCAATAAGGAAACCGAGGTCAGCATGACCGGATATATCATCGCCATTTGTAATTTGCTGTGTAACTGGCCTTTTTCGCCCAGATAGTCGGCCAGCCGCTGCAACACCTGATCCAGCTTGCCTGACGACTCTCCGGCTTCAACGGTGGCCCGATACAGAGGCGGAAAGGTGCTGGGAAAGGCGTTACAGGCCTGAGCGAGACTCTGCCCTTCCATGATTCGGCTTCTGACGCCGAGCAGTATGCGTTTGGCTTTTGCCGAATCCAGTTGTTTCGCGGTGATGCCCAACGCTTCATCGATTGATAACCCAGATCCTAGCAGCGCCGCTAGCTGACGGGTAATATGCGCCAGCTGACGCATGCTGATTTTCTGAGCAAACAGCGGTTTTTTTGTGTCACGCTCCTTTTTGTGGACTTCTTCTATGTCCAATAAGGTCAGCTCTTTGCTTTTTAACTGCTGCCTCGCCAGCTTAACCGTATCGCTTTCGATAGTGCCCTTGACCGTCTGGCCTTTGGCGTTGATCGCCTTATATTCAAACGCGGCCATGTCGGCTAATCCTTTTGGGTAATGCGTATGGCTTCATCCAGACTGGTCTCGCCACCCAGTACTTTTTCCAGTGCGCTATGCTGGATACTGCGGGAAGACAATCGCGCATGTTTTTCCAAAGCCTGATCGCCCGCGCAATCATGAATCAGACTGCGCATAGCTGCATCAAGAGCGATGATTTCAAAAATTCCGGCACGGCCTTTAAAACCTCGTTGCCCGCACTGTGAGCAGCCTTGGGCCTGATAAACAGTCACCGTATCCGGGCCATCGGCTACATAGCCGAGTTTTTCCAACTCATGAGCAGGTACTGTCACCGCCAGTTTGCAGTGTGGACAGAGTTTTCGCACCAAGCGTTGCGCGATAACGCCTACCAGACTGGTAGCGAGTAAAAACGGTTCCACACCCATGTCACGCAACCGGGTAATCGCACCAACGGCGGTATTGGTATGCAATGTGGACAGCACCAGATGACCGGTTAAACTGGCTTGCACGGCGATTTCTGCTGTTTCCCGGTCGCGTATTTCTCCGACCATCACGATATCCGGATCTTGTCGTAAAATGGCGCGCAGGCCTTTGGCAAAAGTCATTTCAACTTTGCTGTTGACCTGGGTTTGGCCGATGCCGTCCAGATAAAACTCGATCGGATCTTCCACTGTCAGGATATTACGACTGCGTTCGTTAAGTTGGTTGACGATAGCGTACAAGCTGGTGGTCTTGCCGGAACCGGTAGGCCCGGTGACCAGGATAATGCCATGTGGACGGACGATCATGTCCTGAATGATGTCAAGCTCATGATCGTCCATGCCGACCTGCCTTAAGGTCAGCTGGTTGGCCTGTTTGTCGAGCAACCTTAATACCACGCGTTCGCCGTGTCCGGAAGGTAAGGTTGATATCCGCACATCAACGGTGCGCCCACCGATATTCAAGGAGATGCGACCATCTTGTGGCAGTCGTTTTTCGGCGATGTCCAGTTTGGCCATGACCTTCAGCCTGGAAATCACCATAGGCGCGAACTCGCGCTGCGGCTCGATAATCTCCCGCAACGTACCGTCGACCCGAAAGCGCACCACCATGCGTTTTTCATAGGATTCGATATGAATGTCGGAGGCATTTTCCTTGATGGCTTCGGTCAGCAGTGCATTGATCAGGCGTATGATCGGCGCTTCGTCAGCGCTCTCAAGCAAATCTTCCGGTTTAGGCAAATGCTGCGCCATCTCGGACAGATCAAGATTTTCATGCAGGTCATCCACCATTTGCTGGGCATGGCCGGCTTTTTGCTCATAAGTACTCTGTAGCAGAACGTCGAAAGCGTCTACGCTGATTTGCTCGAATTCAACCGCCGTTCCTACCAAGCGGCGAGACTCGAACAAAGCCGAACTGGGCGTTTTTTGCAGGAAAAGTATTTTCGTTTTATTTTCCGGACTTTCCTGAACCAGAATGCCGTATCTTTTGGCAAAGCTGTATGAGGGCAGCTTGATGCCCGACCTGGGTACATCCGAAACTATCGCCGTGTCATTACTGTTCATTTGAGGGTAGGAACGCTAACCGGATTTACAGGCATGACTGGCGCTAACTCGGGAAGTATTGGCGAACGCTCGTTTGGCATCAGGAATATACCTTTTTTACCTGACTGTTGCTGGCTGTCGCGTAAATTATTATATCGATCGCTGGTAAATAAAGTGGCTTTTTCCGGATCACGCATGATCACAGGACGCAAAAAAACCATTAGATTCTTTTTTACGACTGCGGTATTACGATCCTGAAACAAATGACCTATCAAGGGCAGATCACCCAGCAGCGGCACTTTGGTCACTGTTTCCTGCACATCATCGCCGATTAATCCGCCCAAAACCAGGATCTTACCGTCGTCAACGAGAACAGAGGTATCTATTTCACGCTTGTTCAGGGTTATGCCACCATTACCGGTGCTTGCAGAAACGGTCGTATCGACACTGGATACTTCCTGTTTAACCTTAAGCTTGATCGCATTGCCTTCATTAATTTGCGGTTTGACTTTAAGCTTGACACCCACATCTTCTCGGGTAAAGGTCGAAACGGCATTGCCAATGCCGCCTGCCGCCGAAGAAAAACTGCCGCTCAATATAGGCACATTTTGCCCCACTATCATGCTGGCCTCTTCGTTGTCCAAGGTAACGATGGAAGGCGTTGACAACACGTTGACATTATTATCTTTTGCAAACGCATTGAGCAAAGCACGCAACTCGCTGCCGACCAGGTAACCTACGCTCATGGTTTTTCCGGCGCTGGAAATCATGTCGCCCAAATTGTTGGTAAACGCGTTAGCGGAAACGCCATCGGTTACTTGCTTGGTATGCCATTCAACCCCTATTTCCTGATTTTTCGTATAATTGACTTCGGCTATAATCGCCTCGATATGAACCTGGGCACGACGGATATCCAATTGCCTGACTACCGATTTAAGTGAGTTAAGTTGCTCCTCAGGCGCAGTGATAATCAGCGAATTGGTCGCATCATCGGCACGAATATCGAAGGTCTTCTCGGTGGTTGCCAGTGTTTTAGGTTTATCCGTCTTTTCATCCTTCAGCGTACCGACGCCAGTCAAGGTGGTTACCAAATCTTTAGCGACCGCATAATGCAAATAAATCACCTCGGTGTTACCCGATTTTTTTGCTATCGGTGTATCGAGGTTGGCAATCAGGGCACGTATTTGCAAGCGTAGCTCCGGATCGCCACCGATGATGATCGAGTTGGAGCGCTCGTCTGCGACCAGCGGTGCTGCAGTTGCACTCGATTTTCCGGCGTTGGTACTGGCAATCAGCGTATTCAGTGGCACGATCAAATCAACAGCATTGGCATGGCGCAGGCTGATTATTTCGATTTTTTGCGCATCGCTCTTGTCTATTTGCTGGATCATCAGTGCCAGGC
>CANNNN010000238.1 GCA_947506075.1 Methylococcaceae bacterium | reverse complement strand
TGCGGGTTGCCAGTTTGATCGTATACTGTCTGCCCGGAGTCAGTGCAGCTTCGGCCATCCAGACGATAGTGGCCTTGAATTTGTCCGAGACAGTCGCTGGTGATTGTTGTTCGCCGATCAGCATATCGCCCCGGCTGATGTCGATCTCGTCTTCCAGTGTCAGGGTCACGGCCATCGGCGCAAAGACCTGCTCCAGTTCGCCGTCATAAGTCACGATGGATTTTATTCTGCTGGATTTACCCGAGGGCAGGGCGGTGATCAGATCGCCCTTTTTGAAGATGCCGGACGCGACCGTGCCGCAAAAGCCGCGAAAATCAAGGTTGGGCCTATTGACGTACTGGACCGGAAAACGGGCATCGGTGAAATTGCGGTCATTGGCGATTTCGATACTGTTTAAGGCTTCCATTAACGGCATGCCGGTAAACCAGGGCATGTGTTCGCTGGGATTGACCACGTTATCACCATCCAGCGCCGACATCGGGATGAAGGTGATGTCCTGCAAAGCCAGTGTTTCGGTAAAATGCAGATAATCCTGTTTGATTTTGTTAAAAGTCGCCTCGCTGTATTCAACGAGATCCATTTTGTTGATCGCGACGATGATGTGATGAATACCCAGCAGCGACGCGATAAAGCTGTGCCGCTTGGTCTGGGTTTGCACGCCGTAGCGGGCATCGATCAGGATAATCGCCAAGTCGCAAGTCGAAGCGCCGGTCGCCATGTTGCGAGTGTATTGCTCGTGTCCCGGCGTGTCGGCAATGATGAACTTGCGCGTCGCAGTGGAAAAATAGCGATAGGCCACGTCGATGGTGATGCCCTGTTCGCGTTCGGCTTGCAAACCGTCGACCAGCAAGGCCAGATCGATTTTTCCTGCGCCGGTGGTGCCGGATTTAACGCTGTCGGCCTGCACGGCGGCCAGTTGATCTTCGTAGATCATTTTGGAGTCGTGCAGCAAGCGGCCGATCAGCGTACTTTTGCCGTCATCGACATTGCCGCAGGTTAAAAAGCGCAATAATTCCTTGCGTTCGTGTTGCGCCAAGTAGGCGTCTATATCGGTACTGATTAAATCGGATTGGTGGGACATAATATTCTCTGGATTTCTATTCTGCTAGTTCTCAAGCTTCAGCTTGGGAATTTGGTGTGGGAAGCTTTAGCTTCCAGTCTCACGAAGCTAAAGCTTCGTCATCTGGGTTCCCACGCCAAAGCTTGGGAGCCAGGAAATGAGCGTCGGCTTATTTAGAAGTATCCTTCTCGTTTCTTCTGTTCCATAGATCCTGATTGGTCATGGTCTATCAGTCGTCCCTGTCGCTCGGAAGTTGTCGTCAACAGCATTTCCTGAATGATTTCCGGCAGCGTGGTGGCGGTTGATTCAACGGCTCCGGTCAACGGATAGCAGCCTAAAGTGCGGAAACGCACCATCTTCATTTCAACTTTTTCATCCGGGCCGATCGGCATGCGTTCGTCGTCCACCATGATCAACATACCGTCGCGGTTAACGACAGGACGTACTTTCGCAAAATACAAAGGTACGATAGGGATGTTTTCCAGATGGATGTATTGCCAGATGTCCAGTTCGGTCCAGTTGGATAACGGAAAGACCCGGATGCTTTCGCCCTTGTCTATTTTGCCGTTGTAGATGTTCCATAATTCAGGGCGCTGGTTTTTGGGATCCCAGCGATGATTCTTGTCGCGGAACGAATAAACCCGCTCCTTGGCGCGGGACTTTTCCTCATCGCGCCGCGCTCCGCCAAATGCCGCATCAAACTGGTATTTGTCCAGCGCCTGCTTGAGTCCATCGGTTTTCATTACGTCAGTGTGTTTCTTGCTGCCGTGGGTAAACGGCCCTATGCCTTGATTTACGCCGTCCTGATTGACATGAATCAGCAATTCCAGGCCCAGACTTTTGATCAACTGGTCCCGAAACTCTATCATTTCCTTGAACTTCCAGGTGGTGTCCACATGTAGCATAGGGAACGGCGGCTTGCCCGGATAAAAGGCTTTCATCGTCAAATGCAGCATAACCGCAGAATCTTTGCCGACGGAATACAACATCACCGGACGCTCAAATTCGGCAGCGACTTCACGAATAATATGAATGCTTTCAGCTTCCAGTTGTTTAAGGTGGGTCAGTTTATAGTCAGTCATTAAAAGTCCATCAGGAGTAAAGATCGCGCTAGGTTTAGGGATTGCGCTCAAAAATAGGGGGTATTTTAATTTGAACGGGCTGTTAATACCAGATTTGCTTGGGATTTGTTGAGGGTTGGTATTTATTCGTCACGAGATTAGGCGAAGGGCGAAGGGCAAAGGGCAAAAAAATCTTAAGCTCATAAGGGTTGCGTAAACTCTCCGGTCAGTGTTTTTCGCCTTTCGTCTTGCGCCCTTCGCCGGATCTTATGGCGAGTTGTTTTAAGCTGAAATTTATTTGTGCATATCCAAAGCCAAGGCCTCGGCAACCTTAATGCCATCGACAGCCGCAGAAAGTATGCCGCCTGCATAGCCCGCGCCTTCTCCGGCCGGGTATAGCCCTTTGATATTCATACTTTGGTAAGACTCGTTGCGTTTGATTCGAATAGGCGAGGAGGTGCGGGTTTCGACGCCGGTCAATACCGCATCGTGCATCGCAAAGCCCTTTATTTTTTTATCGAACGCCGGCAAGGCTTCGCGTATTGCCGCTATCGCGTAATCCGGCAGTGCCGAACTCAGATCGCATAGATGAACGCCCGGCGTATAGGATGGCTGCACCGTGCCCAGTTTTGATGATGGGCGTTCGGCGAGAAAATCGCCCACCAGTTGTCCCGGTGCTTCATAGGTGTCGCCGCCCAGTTTGAACGCCGCCGCTTCCAGCTTGCGTTGAAAAGCTATGCCCGCCAACGGAGAACCGGGATAATCCTCTGGCGTAATGCCGACGACGATGCCGCTGTTGGCATTGCGTTCGTTGCGCGAGTATTGGCTCATGCCGTTGGTGACCACATGGCCCGCCTCGGAGGTGGCAGCCACCACGGTGCCGCCGGGACACATGCAGAAGCTGTATACGGAACGCCCGTTGCTGCAATGATGCACCAGTTTGTAATCGGCAGCGCCCAGTAACGGATCGCCGGCATGGCTGCCAAAGCGGCAGGTATCGATCAATGATTGCGGATGTTCTATCCGAAAGCCGATAGAAAAAGGCTTGGCTTCAATGTAAACGCCCCGGTCATAAAGCATTTTAAAGGTGTCGCGGGCGCTATGCCCGACCGCCAACACCAGATGTTCGCAAGGAATAGTTTCACCGCTGGCGAGCACCACGCCGCGCACCTGTCCGTTGTCTATGTCGATATCGTCAACCCGACTTTGAAAACGAATTTCCCCGCCTAATGACTCGATCGTTGCGCGTATCTGTTCGACGACAGTGACCAGCTTAAAAGTACCAATATGCGGCTTGCTGACAGAAAGGATTTCGTCCGGCGCACCGGCTTTGACAAACTCGGTGAGCACCTTGCGTCCATAGTGGTTCGGGTCTTTGATCTGGGTGTACAGCTTGCCGTCAGAAAAAGTACCGGCGCCGCCTTCGCCAAATTGCACATTGGACTCGGGGTTAAACACGCCTTTACGCCACAGACCGAAGGTGTCTTTGGTGCGCTCCCGAACCTCCTTTCCCCGTTCCAGAATGATCGGCCGATAGCCCATTTGTGCAAGAATCAAACCCGCAAACAGCCCGCAAGGTCCTGTGCCGATGATGACCGGTCGCTGCGTCAGTTTTTTAGGCGCCTGGGTTACAAAATGATAGGCATTGTTCGGTGTTAACGAAATGTGAGGGTCGTCGGCCAGACCATTAAGAAGCTCGGTTTCGTTAGTCGTCTCGACATCGACGGTGTAAACAAGCAGGATTGCATTGCGTTTTCGGGCATCAAAACCTTGCCGGAATATTGTATATTTGATCAGTTGTTCTGCGCTGATGCCCAGTCGCTCAAGTATCGAAGTTTTTAAATTTTCCGGGTGAGCTAGCGGGAGTTTAAGTTCGGTGATTCTTAACATAATGTATTCCGGTGGGTTCTTGAATACAGAACCGATTGTTTTGCTGGTGACAAGTTAAAATGTTGTTTATCATTTTACCTTATGTAGGCTGCACATTACATTTACGATAGGGAGGTTTACTGTGGCGATCGGAAAATTACTGATGGGCTTAGGTTTTTTTTTAGTGCTTATCGGGCTCGTTGTTAGTTATGCGCCCGGGTTGATTAGCTGGTTTGGCAAGTTGCCCGGTGATATACGTATCGAGGATCAGCAACGGTTTGTATTTTTTCCGATAACTTCTATGCTGCTTGTCAGCATTATCTTAACACTGCTTGTTAATCTGTTTTT
>CANNNN010000237.1 GCA_947506075.1 Methylococcaceae bacterium | reverse complement strand
TTATTTATGTCCTGTATCGCCGGACATCCTACCGTTGCCGCCATGGGCACGTTCGGCTTTTTACTGCTGCTATGGATTTTAGACTGGTCAAGCGGCATAAATGATCAGCGCAGCGAACTGTTTGAATACCTGTCCATCCTTAGACATTTCCAGAACATCCAAAGCGGCCTGATCAGTTCGGTCGATATCAGTTATTTTTTACTGTTTATCACCACCTTCATTGCACTCAGCATCCGCAGTCTTGATAACGAGCGTTTGCAAAAATGAAGCTATCGCCACATAAACATCAGCAAATCCGCGTAAAAAATAGCCTGATCACCCTGGCTTTATTATGTCTGCTTATCTCGCTTGCCTGGCTAAGCACCCGCTATAGCACAGAAACCGACATCACTAACAACAGCAGCAACAGCCTGTCTGTAGCCTCGAAAAAGCTGCTGGCGTCCTTGCCTGACCCCATACGAATCACGGCTTATATCAAAAAAGACCCTGCGCTAAGAAGCCAGATTACACAATTGCTTAATCGTTATAAACGCCATAAAACTGATCTGGTGCTGACCTTTATAGATCCTGACTCGCAGCCGGAAAAATCTCGCGAACTGAATATAGACGCGGCAGGTCTCATTATTGTCGAATATCAGGGACGTAGCGAGAAACTGAACTTTATCGACGAATCCTCGCTGACCAACGCGCTGTTGCAATTGGCTAACGCCGAGGAGCGCTGGGTGACTTTTTTGACAGGTCATGGCGAACGCGCCCCTGACGGCATCGCCAATTTCGATTTAGGCCAATTCGGCAAGGAACTGGAGCGCCGCAAGATCAAGGCGCTAGCGATCAACCTGGCAACACTGCCGGCCATCCCAGGCAACTCGGCTCTGCTGGTGCTGACCGCCCCCGCCGTACTGCTGCTGCCAGGCGAACTTGAACTGCTCAAACGCTATATCCTGGAAGGCGGCAACCTGCTGTTGCTGACCGATCCGGGCAACCACCATCTGGATGCCATAGAACAGCTACTCGGCTTGCGCCAATTGCCAGGAATTCTGGTAGACAGCAGTTCCAAGCTTTACGGCATCAACGACCCCAGCTTCGTACTCGGCAGTGATTATAGCGCCCATCCGATCACCCAGGGTTTTAAAACCATTACCGTTTATCCGGTGACCGCCGCACTGGAAGTTAGCGATGAAACCGAGTTTAAAGCCTTAGAGTTGCTTAAAAGCGCCACCCAGTCATGGTCAGAAACCGGCCCGATAGCCGGCAAGATTGCTTTCGATGCCGATCACGACGAAAAACAAGGCCCACTGGCTTTCGCCTATGCGCTGACCCGTCCTTCGACAAGCTCAGGACAAGTGCCCATAGAGCAGCGTATCGTCATCGTCGGTGACGGCGATTTTCTATCCAACGCCTATCTCGGCAATGTCGGCAATCTGGACATGGGCTTAAGAATGATCAACTGGCTGATACACGATGACCGGTTTATCGACATCCCGGCGAAAATTGCAAGCGATAAAAGCCTGCAATTAAGTACACTCAGCGTCGGCCTGATCGGTTTTGGTTTTTTGGTGGTCATACCCTTGCTGTTACTGGGCACCGGTTTTTACATCTGGCGCAAACGCAAGCAGCGTTGATTTAGGCCAAATCGGGATGTGGCTCACACAGCGCCCTACCCTCGCTGATCCCACGCCTTATCCATGCGTGTTACCGAAATCGGATAAGCCGTCTTAAGCTGCTGGGCAAACAGCGACACCCTAAATTCCTCAAGCATCCAGCGGAACGGATCTTGCTCCGGTATGACCTGGTCTTTCCTGGCTTTCTTTTCGACTTCATTCCAATAGCGCGTCGCATAACGGCTGACTTCCTGGATTTTTTGCAGATTATTGTCGAATTTATCCAGCCGATAGTGGATGGCTTTTAAATAACGCGGAATGGCTTTAAGCTGCTGATAAGGCGTGTTGCGAATAAACCCGGCATAAATCATACAATCCAGTTGTTGATTGATGTCTTTATAGACCGGGTCATTGGCATTCAGGCGCTTAAGCTGGGTAAGAATCGTGCCATAGAGCTCCATGATCTCCAACGCCATTTTCCCCGCTTCATTGGCGACACCGATCAGCCCCGCTTTATTAGCCAGTATGCTATGTTCGAAAGCCTGCTGGCTGCGGATGGTTTTCCCGTCAATAAATACGCTGTACAGAACTAAATAAAGCATGTCGTCTTTATAGGAGTAGCTTTCGTCTTTGCCGATAACAGGATGTTTAGGCAGGCGGTTATAGGTCAATTCTGCGACGGCGGATTTTGGAATATTTTTTACGATGTACGTGCATTCCTTGCGCAGTTGCAGCTGAAACAAGCGCATTAAGCCGGCCTGATGCTTAACAGCGGCTTTTTGCTCGGTGTCGAAGATGCGCACGCCGACCGCGTCGCCTTCATCGATGATAGCCGGAAAGCCGACAAACGCCTGATCCTTCTGGATAAAAGAGTAAGTTTCCGGCAGATCGTCGAAGGCCCAGCCTATGCAGCCGGTGTAGTTAAGCTCGTCTGCGGCGATCTGATCGAAGCTGTTCCCGGCCTTGACGGTATGTTTAAGTTGCAGTTTTTTCAGGTCGCGCCCGAAATCCAGCAGCCTGCCTTCATCGTCGATGACCCTGAAATTCATCCGCAAATGATCGGTCAAATCTTCCGTATTCCAGGCATTTAAGGGGATCGCCTCGCCGGTCAGCTTTCTTAAACGCATGCCCAGCCATTCCTGGATTGAGCCCTTAAAATCCGGCTCGATTTCAAGGCAGCGTTTAACCGTTTCGGGCACCGGTACAAAATGTTTTCGGAGGTTCTTCGGCAGGGCTTTAATCAGCGCGATGCATTTTTCTTCGAGCAGACCTGGCACCAGCCAGTCGAAAGGCGTTTGTGAAACCTGATTTAATTGCTGCACCGGTATGATCGCCGTCACCCCGTCTTCATCATGCCCCGGCTCGAACCGGTATTGCAGCGGGATGGTCAGTTTGGTTCTCGTTCCCAAACTCGAGTTTGGGAAGGTATCAGGAAAATCCCATTCATTGACATAATCCTGCTCCTGTTCCCGCGTCAAATCCTCCTTGGTTAAAAACAGTATTTTTGGGTCAGTGCGTTCCACGGTCTTGCGCCAGGTATCCAGCGCAACACCGCTGACGATTTCGGGCGGCAGTTTGTTATCGTAAAATTCATACAGCCATTGTTCGTCCTCGACCAGATCGACCCGTCTGCCTTTATGCTGGATCATGCCCACTTCTTCGAGCAGTTTCTGATTCGCCACATAAAACCGCGCGTTGCTATGGTAATCATGATCCACCAGCGCCGAGCGGATGAAAATCTCCCGGGCGGCCTTCGGATCGACATGGTCATAGGGAATTTTTCGCCCGGCCTGCAGCGTCAAGCCATACAGCAAGGTGCGTGAAAACACCATGCAGCGCGCGCTTTTCTTTTCCCAATGCGGATCATAATAATTTTGCTTGACCAGGTGACCGGCGCAGGCCTCTATCCATTCCGGCTCGATTCTGGCGACAGTTCGCGCATACACCTTGCTGGTTTCGACCTGCTCGGCCGCCATGATCCATTTGGGTTTAATCTTATGCAGACCTGAACCGGGAAAGATGAAAAATTTCAGCCCTCTAGCGCCCAGGTATTCATGCGATTCATGACGAAAACCGATATTGGACAACAATCCCGTCAATAAGGCGCGATGAACTTTTTCATAACCGGCCTCATCGGTGTTCGGGTGCATTTTTAAATCGCCTTTAATCACCTGCATAATCTGCGAATGGATGTCGAACCATTCGCGCAGTCTGATATAGGACAGGAAATTATCACTGCAATACTTACGCAACTTGCTGTTGGACAGATGTTTCTTCTGTTCCTCAACGGCATTCCAGATATTTAACAGCGTTAAAAAATCGGATTCCGGATGACGAAAAACCAGATGTTTCGCATCGGCCTGCTGCATCTTGTCGGCGGGTTTTTCCCTCGGGTCCTGTACGCTTAACGCAGCAACGATAATCGAGACTTCGCTTAAACAATGCTCATCGCCTGCAGCCAGCAGCATACGCGCCAGTTTGGGGTCAGTCGGCAGTTTGGCTAATTGCCTGCCGACATCGGTTAATTTCCCGGCTTTATCCAGCGCGTTGACTTCATGCAGGACATTTTTTCCGTCCCGAATCATCTTGTCTTCGGGCGGCTCAAGGAATGGGAAATCTTCGATGTCGCCGAGATTTAGCGAGATCATCTGCAAAATAACTGCAGACAAATTGGTGCGCATGATTTCCGGTTCGGTAAACTCAGGCCTGGCCAAGTAATCGTCGTGCGAATATAGCCGAATGCAAATGCCTTCGGCGAC
>CANNNN010000236.1 GCA_947506075.1 Methylococcaceae bacterium | reverse complement strand
GGGCGGTGTCGGAATCAAGCGTTATCATGTTGGTGACAGTGCCAAAATGCCGGCTTACTGGCAGAAGTTTAAAACCGGTATGCCGCATTCGGTGCTGTTTCTGGCTGATGGACGTGATCTTCAAGTCATCGGTTTTAATCGTCAGTGGTCTGTTTGTTTAAGTGAGGCTCAAGAATTTGTTTTTTCAGGGGTGAGCAATCGCTGTGAACTGACGGACTCACATAAAGTGCTGATAACCGACTGGCTAATACAGCTGGTGAGGTTTTTTGCATTCAAAGGCTTGAACTCCCTTGATTTCATTCATGCCGAGGGGAGCAGTCATGTTCTGGAAATCAATCCGCGTCCTTCTGCCAGTATGCAGCTCTATGCTCAGGATTTGCTGAACAGACATGTTCAATCATGTAAGGGAGAGGGTTTGCCTATCGATACAGGTCGGTTAAATCCGGCTTCTGAAGCCGGTTTTCAAATCGTTTATGCCGAATGTGATGTCATTATCCCCGAGCGTTTTGAATGGCCGGATGGCTGTATGGATTTGCCTGAAAAAGGCAGTGTCTGTCACACAGGGCAGCCGATTTGCAGTATTATTGCCCGCCAAAATAAATCAGGGTCAGTAGCTAAACAACTGCTGGCTAAACAACAACTCATATTTAATAAACTAGAAAGGTTTTGAACTACATGGAATACACCGCCAGCGTTAATAAATTGACCCAGCCCTTGGTTCAGCATTTACTTGATAATGCAGATAAATTGCGCTTGGGAGTGGAAAGGCTAGCCAATGGCTGCACGATCATTGATGCGGGTATTAAAGTGCCGGGCGGACTTGAAGCCGGTCGCATTATTGCTGAAATCTGTCTCGGCGGCATGGGCACTGTGACCATCAGCCACAGCACCTATACCGAGAACTGGCCGTTGTCGGTCAACGTTCATACCGGCAATCCGGTGCTGGGCTGCCTGGGAAGTCAGTATGCAGGCTGGAGTCTGTCTCACGAGAAATATTACGCGCTGGGTTCGGGGCCTGCACGGGCTTTGGCTACCAAGTTGAAAAACGGCAAGCAGGAGCCGGTTGAAGAGCTGTACAAGGAGCTGGATTATCAGGACAGCTCTGATGCGACCGTTCTGGTCATTGAAAACGATGCGGTGCCGCCGCTGGAAATTGTCGAAAAAGTTGCGGCCGCCTGCAAGGTTGATCCGTCCAAGCTGACCATCATCGTTACGCCGACCAGCAGTCTGGCCGGCGGCGTACAGGTTGTTGCACGGGTGCTTGAAGTGGCCATGCACAAGGCTCATGCTTTGCATTTCCCGCTGGAACATATCATCGACGGCAGCGGCAGTGCGCCCATCTGTCCTCCGCATCCTAATTTTGTCAAAGCCATGGGTCGTACCAATGACGCAATTTTATTCGCCGGTCAGGTGCATATTTTTGTCAAAGGTACGGATGAGGCGGCTGAAAAATTGGCTAAGGAATTGCCCAGTTCAACCTCTAAAGATTACGGCAAGCCGTTTGCTGAAATTTTCAAACAGTATGAATACGACTTCTTCAAGATCGATGCAATGTTGTTCAGTCCGGCCAGCGTGATCGTGACGGCGGTGGAGTCCGGCAAGAGTTTCCGCGCCGGCAAGCTGGATAATGCGTTGCTCGATCAGTCTTTTGGAGTATGACAGCGCGGTAATGCTTTATTACATTCTGAAGTTTGTTGTTTCGGCGCTGCTTATCGTGCTGATCTCGGAAATTGCCAAACGGCATAGCGGCTTTGCGGCATTAGTCGCTTCGCTGCCGCTTACTTCGTTGATGGCAATCATCTGGTTGCACATGGATGGTGCAGAATCCCTAGAAATAGCGGTACTTTCCAACCAGATTTTCTGGTTGGTTATACCGTCATTAGTGTTTTTTTTACTGTTGTCGCTACTGCTTAAACATGGTTTTGTTTTTTGGTGGAGTCTCGGGCTTTCGGTAACCGTTACCGTTGCATGCTATCTTTTATTATTGCCATTACTGCGGCGCGTCGGTGTGCAGTTATGAACGGCCGTATCGCTATTTTTACCGATGATCCCGGCTGGCATGGTAAACAATTAAGCCTGGCTTTCGCTAGTCGAGGCTATGTCGCAGACTATGTTTCGCTGACCCAGTGTCGGTTTGTGATTGAACCCGGCAGGCTGCCGATTTATATTCCGGGTTTTGAGCAGGCGCTACCCGATGCGGTTTTTGTGCGCGGCGTACCCGGCGGCAGCCTGGAAGAAGTCGTGTTGTATCTGGATATCTTGCATGCGCTAAAGGCGATGGGCATTCCTGTCTACAATGACGGGCAGGCGGTAGAGCGCAGTGTCGATAAGGCGATGACCAGTTTCTTGCTGCACCATGCCGGGCTGTCGACGCCGATGACCTGGGTGTTGCGTGACCGGGATGAGGTCTTAAAGATTGCAGTAGCCGAGTTAAATCAGGGTAATTTACTGATCAGCAAGCCCTTGTTTGGCTCGCAGGGGGAAGGTATCCGTCGCCTTGAAAAATCGACCGATTTGTTCTGGCTGACCAGCAGTCACGGTGTTTATTATCTACAGCGTTTCGTGCATTGCGAAGGAGTCGGCTTTTCCGATCATCGCGTGTTTGTGATTAACGGTATAGCGGTTGCCGCCATGCGCAGGCGTGGAAAATTCTGGTTAAATAATGTGGCCAGGGGCGCAGGTTGCGAATTAATCGATTTGGAGCCCGATATGGTGAGATTGGCCGTTAAAGCGACGGCGGCCTTGGCAATGGATTATGCCGGAGTTGATATTATTCGGGACAGGGATGGGCGTTGCACAATTATCGAAGTTAACAGCATACCGGCCTGGAAAGGACTGGAAAGCGTTTGCGAAATCAATATTGCCGAGCTGATGGTGGATGATTTATTAAGTCGCAAGATGGGCAGAAAATGACGCCCATCGCTGAGCTTTATCTGCAAGCCTGCGAGGTTGACGTGTTGGCGTTCAAGCCCGGCAATGTCAGTGTTTATGCTGAAGGTCATGACATGACCGTGGCCGATTTTAGGCTCAGCGCCGAAGTCAGTGCCGAACCTCTTTGCAATGCTAATTATACCTTGGGCGAGAAAATCTATTATGCGGTTAAGGCCACGCGTGAGGCGGTAGGTTGCAATACCAATCTGGGAATAATTCTGCTTTGCGCGCCTCTGATTCAGGCTGTCGCTTACAAAGAGCCTAGATTAACGCTAAGGCAAGCGCTAAGTAAGGTGCTGGACGAAACGACAATAGCCGATGCTGATTGGGTTTTTAAAGCGATAACATTAGCCTCGCCGGGCGGATTGGGCAGTTCGGACCAACAGGATGTTAATGAAGTGGCGTCGGTCACCCTGCTTGAGGCAATGAAAATAGCCAGTGCCAAAGATCGTATTGCGCTTCAATACATAACTGATTATGATGATATTTTCAATTTCTCAGTTTTAAGGTATAATGCCGCTTCGAGTAGATTTGGGGATCAGTTTTGGGCTGCAACGTCAGTGTATGTTGATATGTTGAGTCAATTTGCTGACAGCCATATCGAAAGAAAATACGGAAATCAGTACTCTGAGATGGTCGCCAGTAAAATGGCTCAACTCAGTGAGGAACTTTCCAAAACTGATAATCCTGAGCAAATAAAGCCATTGCTTTTTTGCCTGGATCAGGAGCTTAAATCTTACGGTATAAATCCGGGTACTACAGCTGACATGATAGTGGCGACAGTATTGGCGACATTTTTAGAGGATCTTAATTAGTAACAATACTGTTACTGATGGGGCTTCAAAAAGTATTTGTTTAAAACAAATAAGGGGACATTTTAAGTGTCGATAGTAGATTCAATTTTTTCATTTTTTTCTTCACAGGGGACAGTAAGCATGGCTAAAATCAATAAATTATGCGTAGGCGAATCTTTAATCGGCGAAGGCAACGAAGTTGCTCATATCGATTTGATGGTAGGACCACGCGGTTCAGCAGCTGAAACTGCATTTGCAAATTGCTTAACAAACAACAAAGACGGCTTTTCTAGCCTGTTGGCTGTTGTTGCACCTAACCTGATGGTTAAGCCTGCAACTGTTATGTTCAACAAAGTAACAATCAAAGGCGCAAAGCAAGCTGTCCAAATGTTTGGACCAGCACAACGCGGTGTTGCTATGGCTGTTGCTGATTGTGTAGAAGACGGCACAATCCCAGCTGCTGAAGCTGATGATTTATTCGTATCAGTCGGTGTATTTATTCACTGGGCTGCAGAAGACGATGCTAAGATCCAACAATACAACTACGAAGCAACTAAAGAAGCTTTGAAACGCGCTATTGCTGGTTCACCTACTGCTGCTGAAGTTGTTGCTGCTAAAGGTACTGCTGTACATCCAT
>CANNNN010000235.1 GCA_947506075.1 Methylococcaceae bacterium | reverse complement strand
GACGGCTGATTTTAAGCAGGTGTTGATTAATGAGGCAGGCAATCCCAGTCAAACCAGCTATGGGCTTTTTTATCTGCAAAAGCCGGGGAAATTTCGCTGGGATTATTTAAAGCCTTTTCAGCAACAAATCGTCTCTACGGCCGGAAAAGTCTGGTTTTATGACACCGATCTGGATCAAGTTACCGTAAAGAAGCTTGATGAATCGGTGGGTTCTACGCCGGCATTGCTGTTAAGCGGTGATATATCGCTGGAGGATAATTTTACGATGGAGCAACAGGGCGTCGACGGCGATATGATGTGGATAAAATTACTGCCCAAGAACCAGGAAAGCAGTTTTAAATATGTGCTGATAGGTTTAAATAACGAGTCCTTGGGCGGCATGGAGTTAAGCGATAATTTTGGTCAGTTGACGCGCATTTATTTTTCCAATGTTATCCTGAATCCGCCATTAAAACAGACGCTGTTTGAGTTTAAAACGCCTAAGGGTGCTGATGTATTTTCAGATTGAAGATAGGCGAAAGGCAAAGGACGAATGGTGAAATTTGTACGACCATTTTACTCGTTCCCAGGGTTCTGCTTGGGAATGCGGAACCCGAAGCCTCAGCTTCGTAACACCACGCTAGCCTGCTGCTATGCTCTTTGACGATTTGACCAAGCCCTTGGCCGACAGGATGCGGCCTGCTGCGTTAGCCGATTATGTCGGACAACAGCATATCCTGAAACCCGGCAAACCGCTTTATGAAGCGATTGCCTCGGGGCGCTTGCATTCGATGATTTTCTGGGGGCCGCCGGGCACCGGTAAAACTACGCTGGCGCGGATCATTGCGCTGCATTCCGATGCCGAGTTTATGCCGATTTCGGCGGTGTTATCCGGCGTTAAGGAAATCAGGGCGGCGGTCGCTGAGGCCAAAAAAATCCAGTTTGAACAGCACCGGCGCACCATTTTATTCGTCGATGAGGTGCATCGTTTTAACAAGTCGCAACAGGACGCTTTTTTGCCGCATGTCGAAGACGGCACGGTTTATTTTGTCGGCGCGACGACTGAAAATCCATCCTTTGCACTGAACAATGCGTTATTGTCGCGGGCGCGGGTTTATGTGCTGAATGCGTTGACGGCCGAGGATTTACTGCTAGTCATAGCTAAGGCCCTGAGCGATAAGCAACGTGGCCTGGGCGAGCATGCTATTGCTATGGCCGAGGACATCAAATTGCAGTTCGCCCAGGCGGCTGACGGTGATGCCCGAAGGTTACTGAACTTGCTGGAGATTGCCGTGGAACTGGCCTCCGCAAAGGGTAGTCAGGTGATTAATGAGGCTATTGCAAGAGAAGTGTTGTCGGGCGGTGTACGGCGCTTTGATAATCAGGGTGAGGAATTTTATAACCAGATTTCCGCCCTGCATAAATCGGTGCGCGGCAGTTCGCCCGATGCCGCTTTATACTGGTTGTGCAGGATGATGGATGGCGGCTGCGACTTGGCCTATTTGGCCCGGCGCATCGTCAGGATGGCCTCCGAAGACATAGGCAATGCCGATCCCAGAGCCTTGCAGATTTGTATCAACGCCTGGGAAGTCCAGGAGCGCTTAGGTAGTCCGGAAGGCGAACTGGCCTTGGCGCAAGCCGTCGTTTATCTGGCCTGTGCGCCCAAAAGCAATGCGGTTTACATGGCCTATAATGCGGCCAAGGCTGATGCCAGACAAAGCGGCAGTCTGGGAGTGCCCGTGCATTTAAGAAATGCGCCTACCAAGCTAATGAAATCGCTGGATTACGGCAAAGAATATCGCTACGCCCATAACGAACCGGAAGCCTATGCGGCCGGGGAGAATTATTTTCCTGAGGAGTTGCCAGATAGGCACTATTACCAGCCGGTAGACCGGGGCCTGGAAATTAAGATCAAGGAAAAATTAAAGCATTTGAAAGAGTTGGACAGGAAAGCGACTTAAAAAACTGGAGATGGGCAAAGCAGCCCAATTTCGAGGCATTCCACGGAGTAGAAACCTAACAGGTAACAGGCCGATTCCTGTTACCTGGACTCAATCGCGCATTAATCACCAGGGGTGTCTATATGCAGCGCCAATAGTCATTTTTTTAACTTATCGCTTCAATACGACGGGTGCAAAAGAGAATACATTGTCGCTAGATGGATCAACCGTCATTTCAATCCAGCTGTTTTCTAGGCTTCCGAAAACTTCTACGCGGGTGAAGTTGCTGGTTAAGGTGCCATCGACATTGAACATGGCTTTATCGATTTTGAAATAATGTGAATCGCCATGAACCAATAATACTTGGCCTTGGAAATTGTGCGTTTCTTCTACCAGGGTATTAAAAAAATCGGTGTAGCCATTTTTCGCATCTAATTGAGGCAAGAAGTTGGTTTGGCAACCAAGGCATAAATCGCTGTTAAAATTTTTCATGCTTTTCATGGACGGAATGATTTTTCTAGGATTATTAAATACAATGGAGCGAAGTTGGAGCGGATCATTGTGATCTGCAATGATTTTGCTTGAAATTATCTGTGCTGAATATTTATCAGAGTTCCATTGTGTTTAGTGGCACCTGTTAGTTACAAATTAAGAGACTTAATGATCATGACAGAAAATAAACAAAATGATTTTGACTATGACATCGTCGTCGTAGGCGGAGGTCCCGCAGGCTCGACGGCGGCGACTTTGTTGGCGCAATATGGCCACAGGGTTTTACTGCTGGAGAGTGGTAAGCATCCTCGCTTCCATATCGGGGAATCCATGCTGCCATTCAGTGAGCCAGTGTTGCAGCGCTTAGGCTTGGATTGGAGCGTGGGCAACCAGTTCAAGAGTGGGGCGGTATTCATTGACGAAGCCACCGATCAACGCATGTATTTTCCATTGAGCGTCTATCGCAAGACTTACCAGTTGGAGCGCGGCCCTTTTGATCAGCTATTGTTTCAAAACGCCGCTGCTCAGGGTGTTGATACCCAGGAACAAGAAAAAGTGCTTGATGTTGATTGTAAGTTGGAGGGGGTGGATATTATTTCCGATAAGGCTCGCTATCGCTGCCGTTATCTGATTGACGCGACAGGCCGTAGTGCGCTGATGGGCAAGAAAGGCCGGACCATCGAGCGCATAGAAAACCTGGGCAAGTTTGCGGTGTATACCCACTACCAGAACATTCAGTCAGGCGAAGAGGCAGACGAATTGTTCCGTTCAGGCAGTATCTATGTGCCGGTTGTGGATATCGGCTGGCTGTGGATTATTCCGTTGGCCGGGCGTCGACTGAGCGTGGGCTTGGTGGTGCAGAAAGAGCGGCCCAAGGATTGTGATGTTGAGGCATTGCTGCACCGTTATTTGGCCGCTTCGCCGATTTTGAACGGTTTGCTGGAAGGTGCGGAGCAATCGGCGCCGATCCGCGTCGAAGCGGATTTCAGCTATACCAACCAGAGCCGCTATGGCTTGCGTTATGCCTGTTGCGGCGATGCGGCGGGTTTCCTTGATCCGGTGTTTTCCTCCGGCGTTTTTCTCGCCTTCACCAGCGCAGCCCGTATCGCCGACCGGATCCACGAGGGCTTGCTCGAGGGGCGTGAAGCTGATCCAGATTTACATGTCGAGGATGATGAAGCTTATCGCTTGGGATTCGACACCATGCGCTTGTTCGTGGAGCGGTTCTACCAATCTAATATAGTGCATAACCTGTTTTTTGAGGCCGACCAGCATCCTGAGTTAAAAGACCAGATTGCAAGGTTGCTGTCTGGTGATTTGTGGGAAGATAACAATGTCTTGCAGCAAAGCCTGTTGGGCGGCCGCAAAATGACGGGCTAGTTATTTCCCAATGATTAACTGATGTTACGCAGATAGTGTGTATTTAGTTGTTGTGTCGCTATCTCGACGGTTTTTGATACGGGTTCTCGCACCCGAAGGCGAGATACTTTTCTTTGCATGGCCAAAGAAAAGTATCCAAAAGAAAGGCCACCCGGTTACCGCTTCATCCTGTTAAAAGCTTCGCTGCTCGGCGCGGTAAACGGGATGATGAGTTTCTACTGCGTAACATCAGTGATTAAGTATTAACGTTGCTTAAACAATGAGAAGGCCTTGATGCGATTGGGGTAAGAATAAGCCGGAAGAGGGTTTGACTTTGGCTTTGGCGGGTGGCAAGTAGGAATTATCTTACGGCGCGTAGTTATCCACATATTCTGTGGATAACTCTGTGTATAAGCGGGAAATAAAGGTCGTAACTATTCACTTTTTAAGCATTTTTGTTAGATCGATCAGATTATGGTCATTGTGTAACTATGTTTAATCATAATTTAACTATCAATAACTTAGGGATAAAAAAGATGCTTTTAATGGCTTCTTTTTGATGCGGGATTAGGTAATTGAATTATGCGGCTGAAATAAAAGCACTTTGTATATGCCTGTGGAAAAGCTGGTTGACTGGGAT